>JAHDCG010000011.1:36021-56044 GCA_020629965.1 Saprospiraceae bacterium
GTCGGTTTTACCGCTGATGCGGGTACGATTGCGGCGGGCGGCAACAGCGGGCAGGTGCAGGCGCGCTTCGCCAAAACGAACTGGTCCGGCTACGACGAAAACGACGATTGGTCTTACAACATGAGTCACAATGACTTCATAGTTTGGGAAAATGTGACGGTGTACTGTAACGGAAATTTGGCGTGGGGAACAGAACCCGACGGCAGCGGTACAGGTGGCGGCGGCGGTAATGCCAACACTCCGCCCGTAGCCGCAGTGACCGCCAATCCGACGACGGGCACCGCGCCCTTAATCGTGCAATTTGGCGCCGGCGGCTCGACGGATGCGGACGGTGATGCGCTGACCTACACTTGGGATTTCGGCGACGGTAATACCGCAACGGGCAGCAGCCCCAACCACACCTACACGACAGCCGGCACCTTCACCGCGACCGTTACCGCAAATGACGGCAACAGCGGCACAGACACCGAGTCAGTAGTCATCACGGTGACCGAACCGACGGGCGGCGGCGGCGACATAGAGGTCGTTTTTACGGTCGATAATGTCTGGAATACCGGCTATTGCACCACCGTTGAAATCTTTAACAACACCGGCGCGGCTATCGACGGTTGGACTTTAGATTTTACGCTCCATGCAAGTATCGACAACCTGTGGAATGCCGATTGGAGCAACACAGGCGGCGATAATTATACGGCAAGCAATTTGAGTTGGAACGCAGTCATCCCGGCGGGCGGCAGCCGCACTTTCGGTTACTGTGCAACGCACAACGGGACGGTCAATCCCGCAACGAACGGTGTTTTTAACGGTGCGCCGACAGCGATTACTTTTGTGAATAATCATTCGGTTGCGCCTTTGATTAGCAATCATTCAGCGGCGGTGCAGCTGCGTGAATTGAGTATTCAGCCTACCATTACGAATTACCAAACGACGCTAAAATATGAATTGCCGAGTGACGGGCGTGTACTTTTGCAGTTATTTGACCAAACGGGGCGTTTGGTGCGTACGATTGCGGAGGAGGTGGAGATGAAGGGGGTGCATTCGCGGGTTTTGGAAACGGCGGGATTGCTTGAGGGGATTTATTTTGTGAGATTGATGGGGCGGGAGGTTAGTTTTACGGAGCGGTTGATTGTGGTGCGGTAGGTAGGTTTATTTGGTTTTTTCTTGTATTTCCGTGATGTTACCCCTAAATATGATAAGAGCTACTACCTTTTCAAAAGGTAGTAGCTCTTCTTAATTTATTTTTTGAAACCACCCAACTTTTTTTCTTTGATTTTTGATAAAAGGACAGGTCGGCGAAGATGTGTTTTCAGTTTTAACCTTCCATTTTTTCTTGTTCTTTTGTCGCTACAAAAGAACCAAAAAAGCGTCAAAAACGCAGATTTTCGACTTTTTACCTTTCGCTGATAAATTTTTGCTACGCAAAAAAGTATCGAAGGCGACTTTTCAACCCTCCGGGATTGAAAAGGCAAGTAAAAAGTCGAAAATTGCTTATTTCTTGACATCTGACGGAGCTACGTAAGTTTCATCGCATTTCCTAATATTGTTATTAGGTGGTTTCAAAATTTATTTAACTCCAAGTGGCTTTCTTCAATTCTTCTGCTATTTTTTTTGTGTTATTATAGTCATCAATTTCAATACAATCTCGCAAATCTTTGTAGCGATAACCTTGTATTCCACCGCGCGAAACCTTTTTGAAATCTGTTTCATAGAATTCGTCTTCCGGCAGAATGTAGTATTTTAATCCTTCGTGATTTATACCCAATTCGGTTAAACTGTTTTTTAGTCTTTCAATTTGACCCACCGTATGTCCTTTGCTGTGTACAATTAATTCGTCATTTTCTGCATTGTAGTCAGCAATTACTACCGTTTCAATTTCAGATATTGTTCTGACCGATTTCCAATTATACAAACCAAAAAATTTGAATTTTTGACTGTGCCAAGAAATCGGACAATAATAAATCTTATGCTTCTTATTCCAACTGTATGAAAAACCTGTCGGAACAAAGAGTAGTTTATATTCTTCGTTTGATACCAAATTACTTTCAAAGCAATAATTACGGAAATCCTCGAGTAATAAGTTTAGTTCTTTATCGTACTTATTCTCGTCATAAATACCTTCCAAGTTTTCAATTAAATCGTAGAAAGTAAGACTATTAAACTGAATTTTAACATCAGGATATTTCGCTTGTAACTTCTTATTGATTGCAAGAATTTCGTCGTCTTCGAATTTAACTGCACTCAAGTGCCACAGTTGATTTTCACTGTTTTTCTTAAACGCTTCACCGTATTTAATTAACTTGGAAACGGACTCCTTGGAGTTTTTTTTGGTCTCAATCACAATTTTTGAAGATTTGACTTCAATCTGTCCGTCTATTACACCTCCTTTAATACCACGTTGCTGCGTAAAAATCGGTTGAGAGTTATGGTGTTGCCGGTCACTTCCTTCATTTATACGCTCTATAATTGACCTGTAGTAACTGGTATCCAAATCATTTAACCTAGACAACATCAAAAGCACGTTGTTTGTAACGGTATTTTCCTTTTGTGAGTATTTTTGAAATTGACTGATTCTCATTTTTCCTGATTTATTGATTAACATTTTATGTAGCTGCGATTATATCGAATTTAGTGATTAAAAGCAGCTATTTTGACTGTGTAAAGTCTTTTAGAAAGACGTAAG
The DNA here is from genome assembly GCA_020629965.1 of Saprospiraceae bacterium. GTDB lineage: Bacteria > Bacteroidota > Bacteroidia > Chitinophagales > Saprospiraceae > JAHDCG01. Next base: position 38,702 of record JAHDCG010000011.1, read on the forward strand.
CGCAAAAACCTCACCAATAACAGTATTTATGTATAGTTGAAACAAAAATCACAATCCCCAATAATACTCCCTAATCTTCTCCGCCATTAACATCCGCCGCTGCGCCAAAAAATCCTCGTAATGCTCGGCGGTCATTTCAAATACACTTTCGGGCAGGCAATTCATGCGCAAATTTTCTTGCAAAGCGGGTAAATTGTCGATGCTGCCGTAGAACAGCGGGTTGCCGTCACACTGTTTTTTCATCTCGGCAAAATATACGGCGGGGGCTTTTGCGCCGACTTTGATGTTGATTTCGGATTGCATATAGACGAAGTTAGCGAGTTGATTATACTTGCCGCGAGTGTAGCCGTGGTGCTTGAGATAGGCTTTGGGAAAAATATGGTGTATGTCGCCGCGATGTGCAATCAAATCACGCACCTGTATATCTTTGCTCAAGAAGCCTTTGTCGCCGGCGGTGGCTTGACTTGCCAAAAAGACGGAGAAAAAAGGACTGCTGCGCATGGAGGTATCGAGGCTTTGTACCAACGAAACTTCCCAAAAGGCATCCGAAAGTTCTGCTTTTTCGACTTCGGCGAGGTATTCTCCGAAATCGCGTTCGGCTATTTGTTTGAGGTCAAAATCAAACTGTGACTCGAAACTGCCCGATGAACGGCGGGTTAACAGCATCAGCACAAACCACCGCTTCACGTAAGACTCTATCTTGCCCGCATCTACTCCGCGGTCGCGCAGGGTGAGGTAAAGCAGGTAGGCAAAATTTATCGCGTTCATGGAGCGAATCATGGAAGGCACGACAAAGCCCGCCGACTTGATAATCATGACGAAACGCTTGAAGTTGGTTTCGTTCATAAATTTGAGTACGCCCGTTTTCAGTTTGGCAAAGGATTCGCGTGCTATTTCTTCTTCAAATTTTCGGGTTTCAAAGTTTCTGCCCGAAAGCAAACTCACCAAATCGGACAGCTTGGCGCGTTTAAATTCCGTACCGAAAGCGACGCGCAGCATATCCGTATAACCGGGGTCGTAGAGGTCATCGTTCTCGTTTTTCAGCCACGCCATTTTTTGAAAATACTCCGTTGCGGCAAAATGTGTGTCGTTATCGCGGACGTAATTAAAGTATTCGGGAGCTACGGCGAGGTGGCAGAAGTAGTCGATAGCTTTGCGCAGCAGTTCGCCGCCGTAGGTTTCATTGGCGGCAATTTTTGACATGGCAAAATCCGCGCTGCTCAACACTACGCCCGCAGAGTTGATGCGAATAAAGATTTCGGTAACGGTTTCGATGTTGAGTTCGGGGGCGAGTTCGATAAGACCGACCTGCTTATTAACCAAATTGAACAACCGAGAAATGGCTGCGACTATCTTTGCTTCGTCGGCAGCGGGATTGCTTTGTTTGTAATTGTTGATGAGCGCGTAAGAATTGCTGCCCGGCAAAAAAACGTCCGCAATATTCGGTATCCACGTTTTATCTTTGAGAATGGCGGGGTTTTGTACCTCGAATTTTTCAGTCAGAGGATTAAAAGCGATTTTGATTTTTATGCGGCTGTATTTTTTATTAACCACATATTCGCCGAGTATCGCCGCACGTAAGGCTGTCACTCTTTGCTGACCGTCAATCAGGATTTTTTTACCCTGCGAAAGCGTACCGTCTTTCAGTCTGATATTGGGATTTTGCCACGCAATGATGTAACCGACCGGATAACCTTTGTAAAGCGAGTCCATTAAATCGCGCACCTTAGAGGCTTTCCACACAAAGGGACGTTGTATTTCGGGAATGGCGATTTCGCCGGATTTTACCCAAGCGAGGATGTTGGAGATGAGATGTTGATTAACGGAATATTTTTGACTTTTGTCGGAAAAAGTGTCGGACATGACCGGTTCGTTTAAGGTTAAAGCTTGGTTGTCCGCAATAATAATGATTCTCAAACGAATTAGAATATTTTAAATACATTTTTGTGGAAATAATTTCATGAACAGCCTCCTGAATTTTTGCTGTTTTCTCAACTTTGTAGAGACGTGGCACTGCCACGTCTAAAGTTTGGAAAGGACTATTCAATTGCTATTGCTAAGAGAGGTTTTCTGCTTTCACCTTAGACGTGCAGTTGCATGTCTCTACAAAAACGTAATTTGAGAATTGCGATTTTTGATAAAAAATTGTCTGTCAAAAGAGACGCGTTTTCCCGCGTCTGTACAAAATTCGGGTTTTCTTAGAAACGTAAAAATGCCGACAGCATAGTATCTTCTGATTTGGTGTGCTGATGTCGGGATAATTCCGAACATCTTCCCAACAAAATTCCGAAACAACCTTGAAATCCTTCCTCTCAAAAAATCAAAAATCATTTTTTATCATAAATCAAAATATTATTCTAAAATAAATACAATTTTAAATATCGAAAAAATGCGTTTAACGTTTATTTAATGCTAAAACTTTGTAAAAAAGACAACTCTCGTTTGCACTACTCGTTTATTTTCCTCTATCTTACAGGCACGAAAAACTAACCGCGACACCTTCCTTATTATTGGACTGACATCTCTCTTTACTATCAATCATCGCCGCATTGATACGCTTCTTGCTACGTTGAGACGCTGACTTTTGCGACACACTCAAGCTTCATCCTATGAAAAATACAGGTTCTTTGGTTTTTATCGTTATGCTCACGGCGGTCGTCAGTACGGCGGTTTCCTTCTTTCTCTTCAAAAATTATTACGCGCCCGATTTGGCGTTTGCGGGGGTGCCCGAGGCGGCTTTCACCGCTTACAAAACCGACGTGAAGTCCGCCGAACGACGCGACACCAAACCCGTGTCGGGCGAGGACATCGCGGAACTGAAAGCGGAATTGGAAGAAAAAATTGAGTCCGCGCCGCTTAACAAATTTGCGACCGGCACTATCCCCTCCGAAGATTTTTCCGTGACCTCTAAGCGCGTGACCAACTCGGTGGTCAACATCACCGCCTTTTCGGGCAATTATCAGGCATCGTCGGGCAGCGGGGTGATTATTTCGCGCGACGGTTACATCATCACCAATTATCACGTGGTGGAAGGCGGCAGTGAATTTACCGTGACGCTCGCTAATCGTCAGGAAATCATCGCGGAGGTCATCGGCACCGACCCGACGACGGACTTGGCACTGCTCAAAATACGAGGCAATAACTACGACCCGCTGACCTACGGCGACTCCGACAAAGTGGAAGTCGGGCAGTGGGTACTCGCGGTCGGCAATCCGTTTAACCTCGCTTCGACGGTGACGGCGGGCATCGTGAGTGCCAAAGGGCGCAACATCGACATCATCGACAATGCTTACGGCATCGAAAGCTTTATTCAGACCGATGCGGTGGTCAATCCGGGTAACAGCGGCGGTGCACTTGTCAATTCGCGCGGCGATTTAATCGGCATTAACACGGCGATTTTATCGGAAACGGGCGCTTTTGCGGGCTACTCGTTTGCCATTCCCGCTAATTTGGTGCGCAAAGTCATCAAAGATTTAAAAGATTACGGCGAGGTTAAACGCGCCCTCTTAGGTATCAAAATCCGTGATTTGAATACGACTTTTGCCGAAGAATTGGGCTTAAACTCCCTCGACGGCGTTTACATCAGCGGCGTAGAACGCAACAGCACGGCAGATAACGCGGGCATACGCCCCGGCGATGTCATCGTAGCGGTCAACGATGTAGCGACCAATTCTACTCCCGAATTGCAGGAACAAATTGCTCGTTTCCGCCCCGGCGATAATGTGAGCGTGACGTATCTGCGCAGCGGCAAAATGTATAAGAAAGAAAATGTACGGTTGAAAGGAATTAGATAACGATTTACGAATTACGACGAGTGAACGAATTACGAATTACGATGTACGATTTACGACGAGTTCTTGCTTTGGGGGAGTGTTTTATCGTAATCTTGGTTTTCTTTTTTTTAAGTTAGAAATTTCGGAAAGTTGCTTTGAGTCGGTAGTGCTGTTTTTTTTTTAGTTTCTGACAGTTTTCTTTCGTCATCGGTAGCGTGGATTTTACGAAGTAAAATCCAAATCATAACCAATCATAAGAATCATAAAAATCAGGTTCAAAAAAAAATATCAGCAACTAATAAATCTTTGCAGTAGCTTTCATTTTTGCATTCACACAAAAAGTCAGACATATTCAAATTTAAAATTAACGTCAATGTTAGTTTTTGAAAATGAACCGGTTAGAGCAGAAGTCTAACAGCTAAAGTCTAACATCTAATATCTTTATAAAGCGTCTTCGGTGATTAACTTTGCCAAGGGCGCTTTGTGTTTAACCGTATTGCTACTTTTGCAGTCCGGTTCTTTAATTATTAAAAATTGTGCTTTGGCTAAATTATCTCGGTAAAAGCGGAAGAGACGAACAGAAAAAATCCGCCTTAATCCGCTGTATCCGCATCGTCCGTCCCCGTCCCGTACTTCAGTCGGGATTATCTGTCAAGTCACACAAAGCACGACAAACCTAAATTTATGTACCCGAAACTTACCCTTTTCCTGTTTTTGCTTACGCTGCATGTCAACCTCATTGCGCAGCAATATTGGCAGCAGCAAACCGACTACGACATCGCAGTCACGCTCGACGATGCGGCGCACACGTTGACCGGCACCACGACCGTAGAGTACACCAATAACTCGCCCGATGCGCTGAAAGAAATCTACTTTCACCTGTGGGCAAATGCTTATGCGGGCAACGAAACCGCCTTTTCCGAGCAAAAACTGCGCAGCGGTAGCAGCAAGTTTTACTTCGCTACGCAGGAGCAATTCGGCAGTTTTACGGAAATAGATTTTAAGACCGGCGGGCAGTCTTTGTCTTGGTCACTGCTGCGCGACAGTACGGATATTGCTTTGGTCAAATTGGTGCAGCCGCTGAAGACGGGCGAAAAAATTACGATTGCAGTGCCGTTTACGATGGATATTCCCGACTCTTTTTCTCGACTCGGTCACGTCGGGCAGAGCTATCAAATGACGCAGTGGTACCCGAAGCCGGCGGTCTATGACAAGGACGGTTGGCAGGCGATGCCTTACCTCGACCAAGGGGAGTTTTACTCGGAATTCGGCAGTTTTTCCGTAGAAATTACTCTGCCGCAGAATTATGTGGTCGGCGCGACGGGCGTTTTACAAACGGAAAGCGAACGCGATTTCTTACAAAAAAAGATAGCGGAAACGGACGCTTATTTTGCGGAGTATGAAAAGGAAATGACAAAAACAAGCGGGCAACTGCGCCGCAAGCAAGCGGAAGCCGATACCTTCCCGCCGAGCAGCGACCGGATGAAAACCATTCTCTACACGGCGGAAAAAGTCCATGATTTTGCTTGGTTCGCGGACAAAAGATTTAAAGTGCGCAAAAGCACGGTCGAGCTGTCGAACGGGAAAAAGGTCGATACTTACGTGATGTTTTCTAAAGTCGAAGAGCATTTGTGGAAAAGCGCCGTCGATTATGTGGATAGAAGCGTGAAATTTTACTCGGAACACGTCGGCAATTATCCTTATCCGCAAATGACGGCGGTGCAGTCGGCACTCTCGGCGGGCGGCGGGATGGAGTACCCGATGATTACGGTTATCGGCTTGGCGGGCGATGCGAAGGCTTTGGACGATGTGATTACGCATGAGGTCGGGCACAACTGGTTTTACGGCATTTTGGCGACCAACGAACGCATTCATCCGTGGATGGACGAGGGCATGAACTCTTACTACGAAATTCGCTACATGCGCGAATATTACGACGGCAATCGCTTTGAATTATCGGATGCGGGTATTCCGAAATTTATTTTAAACAACACCCCTTACGATGCCGAACAGTTGGGGCTGATTTATCAAAAATGCAAACACCGCGCACAGGCTCCGGACACGGACAGCGACCTGCTGACGGGCATCAATTACGGTCTCGGAGCGTACAGCAAACCCGCGATTGCGCTGCGGCAGGCGGAACTGTGGCTGGGTACGGAGACCTTCGACAAGGCGATGCAAGCCTACTACGAAAAGTATAAATTTAAACACCCCACGCCCGCAGATTTTCGGCGCACGATGGAGGCGGAAACGGGGAAAGACTGGAGTTGGTTTACGGATGGTTTTATGTTTAGTACAAAAACGCAAAACTACCGCATTACGAGTGTGACGCAGAGCGAAAACGGGGAAGAATATGTAGTCAAAATCAAGAATAAAGGCAAGGTGGCTGCGCCTTTTCCGCTGAGCGGCGTAAAGGACGATACCGTGATGATTGCGATGCAGTGGCACGACGGATTTACGGGCGAAAAGGAGTTCAGACTACCGAAAGGCGACTACAAAACCGTAGCCGCGGACGGTAATTTCGAGACTTTGGAGCATGACCATTTCGACAACATTCATAAGACACGAAATTTGTTTAATTGGCGAAAAATCGGCGTTGCGATTCCTTTCGGTTTAGAAAATCCGCGACGAGATTATTTGGGCATTGCACCGGTGGCGGGTTACACGGTGTACGACGGCGTTTTTGCGGGTTTGGCATTTCATAACTACCGCATTCCCGAGCGACCGTGGACGGTGGCGTATGCGCCGACTTACAGTTTCGGGGCGAAGGATTTGACGGGCTTTTTACACTTTTCTTATCGTTTCGGTTTGAGCGAAATGACGGGTTCGACCCTCGATTGGCTGGAACTCGGGGCGGAACAGCGCAGCTTTCATTACGCCGAAAATTTTCGGGAAGAAGGGGAGGAGTTTGGCTTCGACCGGAATAACGTTTACCTCAAATTACGGGCGGAAAATCCGCGCGATAACTTCTACCTGACGGGGCAGGCGCGTTGGGTGAATATTCGGGAAGAGGTACTTAATTTTGCCGATCCCGAAAATCCCGTTGAAGACGATATTTTCAATAATTACTACGAAGGCAGTCTGCACTTGGAGAAGCGGCGGGTCGTCAATCCTTGGTCGCTGCGCTACACGGTCGAACTCGGGGAGCGGCAAATATTTTTGGACGAGCAGCCGTATCATTTGCATAAATTGGAAGCAAAAACCGCTTACACTTACAAGCCCGGTCGCAATATTTCTTTTCGCCTGTTCACGGGCGTATTGTTCGGCGACTACCGCAATCGGGGCAGCGTACCCGGACAATTGACGCTGACGGGGCAGGGCTATACGGGCTTCAACGATTACAAATACGACGACTGGTACTTCGGGCGGAATGAGAATGAAGGCTTGGCATCGCAGCAGATAACGATGCGCAACGGCGGCTTTAAAGTCGCGCTGCCGCAGTCGCAGGCGAGCAACGGATTTACGACCAACAGTCTGTTGATTGCTTTAAATTTGAAAGCGGATTTGCCGGAAGATTTGCCGCTGAAGTTGCCGCTGAAACCCTACTTCGATATCGCCTACGTGCAGCGTAACATCGCGGGCGCAGAGCCGCTGACTTTCTCCGACCAACTGTGGTGGAGCGGCGGATTTGCGGTAGAGTTCGGCGAGGTTTTCGGGGTGTATTTTCCGATTATCAACTCCGAAAATTTCGAGATCTTCGAGTCCGATTATCGCGCGAAATATTTTAATCGGGTAACTTTCAGATTGAATTTGCAGAAGCTGAATCCGCGTCGTTTGACGGATAGGGCGAGCTTTTAAAAGTTTTTGAGTTGTTGAAAACTCCGTACAGTGACTCGGCTTTGAGAGTGCGCGCTCAACGATTCAACATTTCAACAAAAAAAGGAGCAACCACCGAAGCGGTTACCCCTCACACTATGAAACACTATATCCTAAAGACGAATAAAGTCGTCGTTTCTTTTTAAATTGTATTGCAAATTTAACGGGTATTCCGTAAATAAACAAATTTATTTTTAATAAATTGAAAATTGTCAGATGTAAGACTAAGGTCTGCTACCCGGATGTTGGTAGTCTGTTTTTGATTTTGTAATAAAATTTGTTTTTGTTTATTGTTGGAGAAATATTAGGCAAGCAAAAAACCGCCGTTTTTTTAGTTAAAAAATGAATAAAAATTTGTCTTTCTTGTCATATAAAAACGAAAAGACATACGAAAACCTTTTTTTAACGAACAAACTTGTAACCGACACCGCGTACCGACTGGAAGAAAACAGGATTTTTCGGGTCTTCTTCAAAATATTTGCGAAACGACAAAATGAAGTTGTCAATGGTACGAGTAGAGGGATAAACGTCATAACCCCAGACCGATTGCAGAATTTGCTGCCGACTGACCACCTCGTTTTTGCGGTCGATGAGCAGCTTCAGAAGCATCGCTTCTTTTTTGGTTAAAGTAAAATCCCCGTGATTTCCCGTGGCTTCGTAAGTCGCAAAATTGACGACGTTACTCCCGAATTCATACACTTCCGGCGTGTTTTCAGGGGACTTGGAAGTGCGCTTTATCAGACCTTTGACACGCAGCAGCAGTTCTTCTAAATTAAAGGGTTTGGTCACGTAATCATCCGCACCTTTTTTAAGTCCCGTCACCCGGTCGGCGGGCGTATCTTTGGCGGTCAGCAGCAGTATCGGCACCTCCATATTGGTCAGGCGAATTTGTTCCGTCACGGCAAAACCGTCGGTCTCGGGCAGCATCACGTCGCACAAAATGAGGTCGAAATGTTGCTCGTTGAAATACTTGAGTGCTTGTCTGCCGTTGCCGGAAGTGACGACTTCGTAGCCTTCCAATTCGAGGTTAAGTTTGACGACGTCACGAATGCTTTCTTCGTCTTCTACCAATAATATTCTCATGTTGAAATTTTTCTTTTTTGCGGTTGGATTTGTAAGCAGAAAACACAAAAAAACCGGATTAGTTAAAAAAAACGCGGAAAAGCCCGAAAAACTTGACAGAAAAGGGAGATTGCCGGCGTATTCTTCCTCCGAATTTCGCCGTTTTTCAAACCGATTTACGGATAAAAATTTAACTTTGCGCAAAATCCGACAACTATGTATGTAAAATTGATAACCTGCGCCTGCGTCCTGCTGCTGCTGTTGAGCTGCAATGCAGAAACGGAAAGCAACGACGGCGTGCGGGAAATAAAAGCCGACGGCAAAATTTCTTCCATCATTCGCAATCCGGTCTCCGCCATGCCTTCCGATACGACGGACGCGGCGGTTTTGACCTTTGACGAACAAGAATACGATTTCGGCGAAATCGACGAGGGCGGCGTGGTCAATCACACGTTTACTTACACCAACACGGGCAAAAAACCGCTCATCGTGACGCACGTGCGCTCGACCTGCGGCTGCACCATACCCGAGTGGTCGAAGGAGCCGACCCCGCCCGGCGGTAAAGGCGAAATTTACGTCAAATTCGACACCGAAGGCAAACGCGATTACCAAAGCAAACCCGTGACCGTAACGGCAAATACTTTCCCCGCCCAAAGCGTAGTCACGCTGAAAGGCAGAGTAATTAACAAAGAATAAATACGTTTATTTGTTTATGCGTTTATCTGTTTATACGGGGAAACGCGCAAGCGGTAAGCAGTCTAATATCTAATATCTAATATCTAATATCTGAAATCTAACGTCTAAATATCTCAAATCAAATAAAAACTATGTACGAAAACTTACTTTTACAAGCCGGCGGAGAGGGCGGCGGACTACCGATGTTTATCATGCTGATGAGTATCTTGGTGGTGTTTTACTTCTTCATGATACGCCCGCAGACCAAGAAGCAGAAAGAGCAGGCAACCTTCATGGACAGTCTGCAAAAAGGCACGGAAGTCGTGACGGCGAGCGGCATTATCGGGCGCATCAATAAGGTCGAAGACAACATCGTGACGCTCGAAGTGGGCAGCAAAACCTACATTCGCATGACGCGCAGCGCAATTTCCAAAGAAATGACCGAGTCGCATTTGAATGTGGATGTTAAGGAAGAAAAGACGGAGAAGAAGGGGTTGTTCGGGTAAAAAATTCTTTTTCCGTTCGTCTTCAGCCCCCTAACCTCCGCGACTGAAGTCGGGACAGGCCCGATTCGGGGGAACTTTCTCCGCGCCCGAGTCTGTGAAAGACATCAATAATAGGGGCTCGAAGGAAAAAAAGAGGGCTGCAATTATTAGAAGTTTCACCGTAAATTTCTTTGCGCATTTGGATTCATATATCTGCAAGAGCAAGTAAAGAAAGAGAAAATTCTCAAAATCCTGTTAATCCTGTCAGAAAAATCAAGGTAAAAATTGAAATTAAAATTTCCGGATAAAGTTACTGATTTCATTCCCGAAGGGGACAAAGCTATTTTCGCGGTGTGCGTGGGAATAGCTTTTATCTTTTGGTTCTTTACCAAAATGAGCAATAAATACACGAGCGAGCGAGTGGTCGAGGTGGAATATATGTTGCCCGCCGGTAAGGCATTTTCGGAATTGCCCGCCGAAAAACTCAAAGCGACTTTTGAGGGCAGCGGTTGGGATTTGATGAACGATTACCTGTTTGGCGCGGAAAAAGTAGTGAAAGTCGATTTGAGTCGCGAGCGACCGCCCGGCATCGATCAGGCGACTTTACTGAGTCGCATTTCGGATTTATCGCTGAACAAACGCAAGTTGAAAATTACCAAAACCGTTCCTTCGACGCTGTATTTGGATTTTAAAGACGAAGAAAAAAAGACAGTTCCGGTTCGGCTGAAAAACAAAATTACTTACGCTACCGGTTATGCACCTACCGCCCCGCCGCGTTTGCAGCCCGACAGTATCGACATTTTCGGCGCAAAATCGCTGTTGGATACCCTCGATTATTGGGAAACGGTGCCCGTCGTTTATCTCGACCAAAAAGACTCCTTTGCGGTCACGGTGCGCTTGGCGGAAAAACTGCCGCGCCTCGTCCGTCTGTCGCAAAAAACGGTAGAAATGCAAGTGCCGATTGAAAAATGGACGGAGAAAAAACTGTACCTCGACATCGCGGTGCGCAACGTTCCGGACAGTCTGCTGACGCTGTTTCCGAAGCAAATCGAAACAACTTTTTCCGTGCCGCTCAGCCGCTTTAACCGCATGACCGCCGACTCGTTCAGCGTTATTGCCGACCTGCAAAACGTGCCGCTGACCACGGTCAATAACACCGTACCGGTGCTGATTGAAAAACGCCCGCAAGGCATTCGCGGCTTGACCATCGAGCCGAAAACCGTACAGTTTTTTGTTGAAAATCAGGAAGAAAGTACTTCGGAAGACTGAACGATTTTTGCGCCTGCCGCCCGCATTTCCGCGAGGGCATTTTCGCTGTCGTCGGCTTGTAAATTCACCCCGCGACAGGTGTCCGCAATGACGTAAGTCTCAAACCCTTCTTTTACCGCATCCAAAGCGGTAAACTTCACGCAATAATCCGTTGCCAAGCCCGCGATATACACGGTTTTTACGCCTTTTTCTTTTAAATATTCCGCCAATCCGGTCGATTTTCGGTGTCCGTTATCGTAAAATCCGCTGTAAGAATCAATCAGCGGGTCGGTGCCTTTTTGAAAAATTTCGGTAATATTTTCGAGGTTTAATTCATTGACAAATTGCGCCCCGAAGCTCTCCTGCACACAATGTACCGGCCACAAAATCTGCTCCAATCCGTCTAAAATTATCGTCTGACCGGGCTTTGACCAGAGATGGTTAGCGGCAAAACTGCCGTGGTCGGCGGGGTGCCAATCCTGTGTCGCAACGACGAGGTCGAACCGGGCGGCGAGGTCGTTGGCGAGGGGTACGACGGCATTACCGTCCGTGACCGCGAGGGCGCCGTAGCGGCAGAAGTCGTTTTGGAGGTCGATGAGGAGGAGTGCTTGCATGGGTGAGAATTTTTTTGAACCTGATTTTTAAGAGAGATATGATGGGTTATGATTTTATTTTGCTTCGCAAAATTTTGTGATTATGACTTTTTTTGACGCTGATTTTTATGATTTACGTTGAATGCTTATATAGTAAAATTCGTAAAAAAAAAAACCGACCCCGGAGCGGGGAGCAAATTCATCCTTGAAATTAAAAATTGTTTTTAATCCGGATTATCTTCAAAAGCGCACCCTGAAATCCAAGATTTACCGCGAACTCAAGCCCGGAGAAAGTTCCCCCGCTCCGGGGGGCAGGGGGCTGAAGGCGCTGATTATCAGTTCATTATGAATAGACCTGTTTCTGTGATTTTCCCAACCTCCCAAATCCTCAACCTCTCAACCCTAATAAATCTGCACCCGCGCCAACCCCTCCGAAAAATCCCGTTCATCCGCGCGCCCGTCGGGTAAAATAACCGGCTCGCCCGCCTTGTTGATGTAAGCGATGCCCTCGCGGTAAGCGACGCGTGCGAGGTCTTCTTCAAAAGCCCAAACCAGACCGAAATGCGCGGGAGTAATTTCCGTGCCGTCGCTGCGGAGGTAGCCCCACAGTTCGTGCATTCCGTAGCCCGCGATACCGTCTTTGAAGGGCTGCACCATATCGTATTTGAGCGGAATTTTTACCGTGCCGTCCGCGCTGATGTAGCCCGATTTTCCGTCCTTTTCGGCGGCATAGAGTTCTTCGCCGGCGTAGTAAAGTTGACTGTATTGCGGCTCGACGACGAAGTTGCCCGACTTGTCGATGATGCCCCAACTTTTATCTTTTTTTGCTGCCGCAAAGCCGTCGTTAAAGTCTTTGGCATTTTTTAAATCAATGGGAATGACGACCTCGTTTTTCTCGTTGACAAAGCCGAATTTATTGCCTTTTTTTACCCGAAAAAGCCCGTCCGCAAAGTCGCCGATACGTTGATAATCGTGCGGCAAGACGAGCGCACCCGTTTTGTCAATGATGCCGTATTTTCCGTCCGCTTTTACCGAAGCGTAGCCGTTGGTAAAGTTGCCTGCCGCCTCGTATTTCGGTTCGATGACCGTCGCGCCCGTCTCGTCGATGTAGCCGAATTTTTCGCCCTCCCGATACCGTGCCAGACCTTCCGAAAAATCAAATACTTCCTCAAATTTTGCGGGAATGATGTACGCACCGTCCTTTCCGATAAAACCGTAATTTCCCTGCAAATCCTGCACCCGCGCCCGCCCGTCATGAAAGTCGTAAGCCCCCCGAAATCTTGCGGGAATAACCGTCGTATTGTCCTTGTGAATATAACCCCAACGCCCGCCGCGTCGCACCACCGCAAAACCCTCGCTAAAGTCGCGCGCGTCGTCATAAAACGGCTTGATGTAAATCGCCCCGGTCGTGTCCATAAAACCCCATTTTGCCTCCGGAATGTCGTAGTCTTCTTCTAAAGGCGGCAGCTCGACGTTGTCTTTATCGGCAGCAGATTCGTCGGTGCAGGCGGTGAAGGTGAGGAGGAAGAGAATGGAGAGATGTAGAAATTTCATGAGTTGTCGATTTACGATTTACGAATTGCGATGTACGATGTACGAATTGCGATGTACGATGTACGAATTACGATGTACGAGGGTTCTTTCTTTGAGTTTGTTGCGGTGCAATATTGCGATTTTGCAGCATTTAGTTTTGCTCCTATGACTAATTTGAGGGGTGATAGAATGAAAAAGATGCAGCGCAAAGTTATAAAGCCAAGAAAACAATACGAAAGTCCGACCCGACGCAGACCCAAAAGAGCATTGCCCCTCGTAAATCGTACATCGTAAATCGTAAATTAAAAAAACGCTCCGCGTTCAAATCGGTCGTCTTCGTGCATAAATCGCTCGTATTTTTCCGAGTCAAAAGCGTACAATTTCGCCGGTCGATGCGGCACATTTTCCTGCATTCCGACCTCATTCAACACGTCCATTTTGAGGATGCGGGTGCGGAAATTGCGTTTATTGATTTTCTGTACGCCGAGGATGGTTTCGTAGAGCATTTGCAATTCCGAGAGGGTAAATTCTTCGGGCAGCAGTTCAAAGCCGATGGGTTGGTAGCGCAATTTCCCGCGCAGCCGCAGCAGGGCTTTTTCCGTGATTTTTTTGTGGTCGAATGCCAACTCCGGAAGTTCATTTATCGAAAACCATTGCGCGTCGTCCGCATCATCGGCGGCAGTAACGCGGTGTTCGTTGAGGTTGACGAGCGCGAAATAAGCGACACTGACCACCCGCCCGCGCGGGTCGCGCCCGGGGTCGCCAAAGGTAAAAAGCTGCTCGATGAAAACGTCTTTTACGCCCGTTTCTTCTTCCAATTCGCGCAGGGCGGAGGTCTCTAAGTCTTCGTCCGGTTCGGTAAAGCCGCCGGGAAAAGCCCACTGTCCTTTAAACGGTTCGTTGCCGCGCCGGATGAGCAGCACCTTGAGGTCGCGCGTGCCGTCCCAACCGAAAATGACACAATCGACGGTGAGGGCGGGGCGCGGATATTCGTAGGTGTACGGCATAGGATTTTGACTTAGTTTAGAATGTAAACTAAGGGGGTGAGGGAAAGTTTGACGGAGGGGAATTTTTTTTACTTTTTCCGGTGATTTAATCAAGTGCTGATAAACGAAAACGGCGATAAGTGCAAGGCATTTTGGAAATGCCCCGCACTTATAATCAGTTTTTTATTTGAAAAACGGTAGGGGATTTTCCCAAAAAATATCGATACTGTAAAGAAGTGATTCCGTAGCTAAGAAATCATTCCTCCGGCTACCGGCTACCAACCACCAACCATCAACATCTCAAGCAAACCACAAAAGTCAAAAAAGAACTCCGTCTTCCGGAATTTCTACAAAAAACAAGAGCAACACCCCCCCCTTACATCTCATAATCCACCTCCTCCGCCGCATCCGGTATCGCCGGCGGCGGCGCGGGGGCGGGCGTTACGGGCGGTTCGCCGACTTCCGTGGTCTTTTTCTCCGAGTACGATTTTCCTTCCAAGGTGAAATCCGGTTCCTCCGTAAAGTCCGGCTCGATGCTGCGCGGCATCATTTCGATATCTTCGATGACGGGGACAATCGGTGCGTACGGCAACGGATTTCCTTCGTCTAACCAATTGATGAGCTGCGGCAGACTGAATGCCGGCGGTGCCTTTTCCACCGTGCGCTCGCCTTTATCCCAATACTGCATAAATTTCTTCATGTCCGAGCTTTTGCAGCCCAACACCGCCGCCGCCATGTACTGCCCGAGGCGGTAGTAAGCCTCCCACTGCACGGGGTCGAAAAATTGGTCGGAGGTCGGCTCGTGCGGAAACTCCGGGTGGTAAATTTTATACTTGTAGGTATCGAAAAGCAGTTGGTTTTCCGCACTGTCTTTGGAGAGAAAGGGCTTGCCCGTCGGGGCGAGTACCGTGCTTTTAACGTAAATGAGCGTCCCGATTTTCAGCACGTCTTTACCCGTCGCGCGACTTCTGCCGAGTTTTTCGCGTATCATACGATTGGCGGAAATCTCTGCTGCCTCCCGGATGCGCTCCGAGATGCCGAGGTGGTCGTCGGAGATTTTCAGCATGACCGAGGGCATGACTTTTTCGTCGGCATCCATAGTGTAATTGACGAGGGCTTCGATGGTTTTGGTCTTTATTGCGCCCGTTTCGTTGTTGCGCTCTTCGTAGGTGTAGGGCTTGCCGCCTTCGCTCAAGACCTCGAATTCTTCCCAAATTTGGTACATATCCGCTGCGACAAATCGCTTTTTGGCGTAGCCGTGCGAGGGGCGCGGCGTCAGCATGTCTTCGGGGTGCTCTCTGAATTGAAGCGCAATGCCCAACTCATTGCGCGCGCGGATGGTCAGATTATTCAAATCGGAAAAAGTGCCCAAAGGGTCGGCGCCCGCATCGACGGCGATGATGAGACGGCAACGACGACGCAGCAATTCATAGATACCGAGATTTTCGATGTGTCCGCCGTCGGAGATATTGAGTTTGCGATTATTGGTGTTGATTTTTGATAAAAGCTCGTAGAAAAAGTACATCGGCCACCACACCGTGTAGTCGGATTGCGTTAGGCGTTTGAGCGGATTATTTACCCAAAATCCCAACCGGGCATTAAAAATTGTCATAAAAACGCTGAGGACTTTGTTGGAATAATTGCCCATGCCCGGATTGACGGCCGCCGCGCTGATGGTCGTGGCGGCGGGCAAGGTCATGTCTTTGTAGCCCGGAAAATCTGCGGTTTTGACGTAATCCACCAATTTCGCGCCGCAGTACAAAGGCGACAGCAGGAAGTAATCGTGCGCCTTCGAGCCTTTAAAAGACTCGCCGCCGCCCGGACTCAACAGGTTCAGACAGGTGTTGATAATCGGGTAGGGGTTCAGCCAATTTTTCGCCTCTTTCGCGTCGGATTTAAATAAATCTTTGACTGGAATATTGTTATACCTGTCCGCCCGCTTGAGGTAAGCCTCGGCGAGTTGTGTGCGGTAAAAGCGGTGAAAACTCAAGGCATTCGGATTGAGAAACAAACCCGAAACGACCAACAAAACCAACAGTATCGAATTCGCCAAAATGCGCCCCGTCTCCCTTTCGATGCCGAACAGATAGTTGAAAATGTCGATTTCAAAGACCGCCGCCGTCCGCAATTCGCGCAGCATCATAATCGCAAAAACGACAAAGACAACCAAGGCAAACGCCGACTCCAAAGAGTTAAAAGCCCGCGACACCCCGAGCCGAAACCGCAAAAGAATATTGCTCAAGAGATGAATAACGAACACCGCCGCGAAGCCGTAAGCCGAATTGAGAAAAATCACTTCCCACACGCTGCGACTCGTCTCGCCGCCCGGCAAAATATCCGGAATTGCCTCGGGCGAAACCGTTGCATCCAAGCCCAAAATCTGCCCGATAATCCGCACAAAAATCACCACCGCCGCTATCGCAATTATCGGACTCAACAGCGACATCAGCAGGCTGACGAGGTAGCCGACCGTCAGCACCAAAGTGTTCCACAGCTTGCGCCGCGCCGACTGACCGGGTATCAGATACGTCCCGTAAGACCGCATGTGCGCGATGTCGTCATTAGAGAAAAGCGACTCGTAGCTGCCGCGTTCTTTGAGCGTCGCTTGTATGTAAGAGCCGCAGTAGCCGCCGCCCGACACGGTGCTGAGGTAGTCGGCTTTTTGCAGCAGCTTAAAGATGTTCAGCGTTTTGAGAAAACCCAAATTGATGGTCGCCGAGCGAATTCCGCCGCCCGACAGCGCGATGCCGAATTTATTTTCCTCGAATGCGTCGGGGTTTGCCGCGTCGAGTCCCGCCTCCTGCATTTTAGCGCGGCGGGCTTGCAGAGCGGCGGCTTCGGTTTCGAGTACGTCTTTTAGTTTGTAGGCTTCCGGCATGGTGGTGATTGTTTTAGTTTTCTTTGGTGCAAAGATTGGGAAAAAATGCGGGAATCGAGGATGTCGGGCAAATTTAGGAAAGTGCCGAAAACAGAGGAAACGGATTTAATTACTTAATTAAATAAAATATTTTATATGATTTAAAAATATATAATCCAAATTCAAAATTTATTTTGTCAAAATAAATTTTTCCCTATCTTTGTTAAAACAATCACCAAAAAAATCCGAAAAATGGCTGCTTCACTTCACTTCACTTCACTTCACTTCACTTCACTTCACTTCACTTCACTTCAC
>JAHDCG010000011.1:56144-71792 GCA_020629965.1 Saprospiraceae bacterium
TTCACTTCACTTCACTTCACTTCACTTCACTTCACTTCACTTCACTTCACTTCACTTCACAGAGCAGAAATCCCTTTTGCTCCTTTCGCTGATATTCCGCAGCCGATACAGGGCTTAGTGCTCCTTCGATAATTTTTTCTCGTTTCTTTTGTTTTCTCACTTATCCTTTTAAACCCGGAAAGACGGCATCGGCATACATGTTTGCGGCTTTCCCCCTTAACCTCCTAAACCGTGTTATTCTCCAAAAAAATACCTTTTTTTCGACAATTAGATCAGATGGACTGCGGTCCGACCTGTCTGCGTATGATAGCCGCTTACCACGGAAAGATATACACCCTGTCGTATCTGCGGCAACATTGTCATTTTTCGCGCACCGGAGTGTCTTTGCAGGGCATTACCGAAGCCGCCGAAACAATAGGTTTCCGTGTTTTGCCGGTCAAAATTCCTTTTAGTGCCGAGAAAGATTTGCCGAGTTTGCAGGTCGCGCCGCTGCCTTGTATCGTGCATTGGAATCAGATGCACTTTGTCGTCGTCTATCGGGTGACGGATAAGTATGTGTGGGTAGCCGACCCCGCTGCGGGCAAACACAGATTGAGTCACGCCGATTTTAAGAAAAGTTGGCAGAGCGACGGTAGTCACGGCGTGGCATTGCTGCTCGACCCTACGCCCGATTTTTATGCACAAGAGGGGCAAAAAGTCGATAAAACGGGCTTCGGCTTTTTGTTTAAATATCTTATTCCTTACCGCCGTTTGGTGGTGCAGTTGGTTATCGGGCTTCTGTTGGCGAGTTTGTTTCAGTTAATATTTCCTTTTCTGACCCAAGCCGTGGTCGATATCGGCATCAAAAATCAAAATCTCGGTTTTGTGCAAATTATTCTCATCGGTCAGCTCATGGTCTTTGTCGGACAGATGAGCGTGGGCTTTTTGCAAAGTTGGATTTTGCTGCACATCAGTACGCGCATCAACGTGAGTCTGATTGCGGATTTTTTGCTGAAATTGATGCGGCTGCCGATTGGCTATTTCGATGCCAAAATGACGGGCGACCTGCTGCAGCGCATCGGCGACCACTCGCGCATCGAGTCTTTTTTAACGGGTTCTACTTTAAATGTTTTGTTTTCCGCTTTTAACTTTTTGGTGTTCGGGGCGGTGCTGTGGATTTATGACGTACAGATATTTTTGGTCTTTCTGATTGCGAGTGTTTTTTATATCGCTTGGATATTTTTGTTTTTGAAAAAGCGCAGAGAGGTCGATTATTTGCGGTTTCAAGAGATGGCGGAAAATCAAAGTTCGCTCATCGAAATCATTCACGGCATGCCCGAAATTAAACTGCAAAACAGCGAACGCAAACGCCGACAAAGTTGGATGAATATACAGGCAAAACTTTTTACCGCCAATATGAAATCGCTCGCCATTACGCAATATCAGGACGTGGGCGCAAATTCTATCAGCCGCTTTAAAGACATAATTATCGCCTTTCTGTCGGCATCTGCGGTCATCCGGGGCGACATGACACTCGGCATGATGGTCGCGGTGCAGTACATCGTGGGGCAACTGAACGCGCCTTTGCAGCAGTTCGTTTCTTTCATTCGTTTGGGGCAGGATGCGCGCATCAGTATCGAGCGGCTGTCCGAAATACACGAAGAGGAAGAAGAAATCGCGCAAAGACACCACGACTTTTTGCCGCAAAACACCGACCTGCGTCTCGAAAATGTCAGTTTTCGCTACAATCCGCTGTTAGATTTGGTCTTGGAAGACATCGACCTGACCATACCTGCAGGAAAAATAACAGCGATAGTCGGCACGAGCGGCTCGGGCAAGACGACTTTGGTAAAGCTGCTTTTGGGCTTTTATCAGGCGACCAAAGGTACGGTCAGAGTCGGCAATCTCAACTTAGCGGGTTTGGATAAATCTTTTTGGCGGGAGCAATGCGGCGCGGTCTTGCAAGACGGCTACATTTTCTCCGATACCATTGCCAATAACATCTCGGAAAGCGAAGAAAGCACCGATAATGCCAAACTACTGCAATCCGTCGAAACCGCTAACATTCAGGGTTTTATCGAAAATCTGCCGTTGGGTTATAATACTATGATTGGGTCGAAAGGCAACGGAGTCAGTCAGGGGCAAAAGCAAAGGCTGCTCATCGCAAGAGCCGTTTACAAAAATCCGAAATTCCTCTTCTTCGACGAAGCAACCAACGCCTTAGATGCCAAAAACGAACGCATCATCGTCGAAAACCTCAACCGCTTTTTTACCGGCAGAACGGTCGTCGTGGTAGCGCACCGCCTGAGTACCGTCAAACACGCCGACCAAATCGTGGTCTTGGAAAAAGGCCGCATTACCGAAGTCGGCACACACCGGGATTTGGTGGAGAAGCGGGGGAGTTATTATAGTTTGGTGAAGAATCAGTTGGAATTGGGAGGGTAGGATGTACGAATTACGATGTACGATGTACGATTTTGCCGATAAATGCCTTGGTGTTACGATAAAAAAATGAGTGAAATAATTTACTTAAAAATAAAGAGCAAGAGTACAGGAAAGAAGCGAGCATTTGAATTTAATCCCGGTCAATCTCTCAACTCTTTACTCTCAACTTAAAAAAAATGCCCACCATACAAACCGAACAAATAAAATCCGTACCGCCGCCCGCGCCGCCCGCAGAGCGGCGAGCGGACTACTTTCTCGGTCATCCGCCCGGGTGGTTGGTGAATTGGGGAATGACTTTAATCCTCGTCACCGCCGCTGTCTTTTTATTGTTGGCGTGGCTTATTCGCTATCCCGACGTTATTACGGCGGAAGTGAAAATTTTGACCGAAAACCCGCCGATTAGAGTCGGTGCGCCGGCGGGCGGGAAAATTGCCGAGATATTTACGGAGGACGGGCAGCGGGTAGCAGCGGGCGATGAACTGCTACTGTTGGAAAGTACCGCCGACCTGCGCGACATGCGAACTTTGGAAAAAATACTCGCCGCCGATGACCCCACGGACGCACCGCTGCCCGACAGTCTGAACCTCGGCGAGTTGCAGACCGGCTACGCGCTGCTGCGGCAGCAAACCGCCGGCTACCGTTATTTTTTGAGTCGGGAAGATGTCGCCGGTAAAATCGGTGCGCTGAAAAAGCAAATTATGCACACCGAAGAACTCAACCGCCAAGCGGCACAAGAAAAGAAAACCCTGCGCAGCGAATACGAAATATACGCCCGCGACTACCAAAGGCACCTCGCCCTGCAACGCGCCGGCACGGTCAGCCGCATCGAGGCGGAAAACAAGGAAAAAGCGTGGCTGCAGGCGCGGCGACAACTCGAAAACTTAGAAAATCAGGTATTGGGAAATAAAATCAGAATCGAGCAACTCAAAACCCAAATCATCGACCTGCGACAGAGCAAAAGCAACGAAAGCAACACCAACCGAGTCACCCTCGCCGAGAGTCGGGAACGCCTCGCGGCGGACATCAAGATGTGGAAACAAAAATACCTGCTGACCGCCCCGATAGCCGGCAAAATCTCGCTCAACACCGACTACCGCGAAAAGCAGTACGTCACCCCCGGCGATGAAATCTTGACCGTCGTACCCGTCGCCGCCGGGCAGCAAATAACCGCCGCCGGACTGATACCGACCGCCGGCACGGGAAAAATAAAAATCGGAATGCCCGTCAATCTACAGGTCAGCGGCTACCCCTATCAGGAGTTCGGCTTGGTGCGGGCGCGGGTGGCAGCCATAGCCGCCGTACCGCAGGCAGATAACTACCTGCTGCAACTCGAACTGACGGACGGACTGAACACGACCTACCGCAAAACGCTGCGCTTTCGGCAGGAAATGCCCGCTACGGCAGAAATCATCACCGAAGACCGCCGCATCTTAGACCGCATTTTCGATAAAATTCGGTCGATATTACAAAATACCTAATCGCCGCCGAAAGGAGATTAGCTCCGTGATTGGTCGAGTTCTGACAGTTGAATTGATTGCCGGGAACGAAGATTTTACGAAGTAAAATCCAAATCATAACCAATCATAAAAATCATAAAAATCAGGTTCAAAAAAAACATCAAAATTTAAAAGTTATTAATCCAAACCAAAACCACCACATCATGAAAATATTCGAAACCCTGCGCGACATCGAAACCATAGACCAACTCATCCGCCTGAAAGCCACCGGCAGCCGTGAGCAACTCGCCGCCCGCCTGAAAAAATCACCGCGCACCATACACAATCTGCTCGAAGTGATGAAAGACATGGGCGCACCGATTTTTTACTGCGTGCACCGCCGCAGTTACTGCTACGAGTACGAAGTAAAACTAAATGTAGGCTTTGTGATAAAAAAGGAGGAAAATACAAAAATATCGGGAGGATATAATCTTTTTTTGAAGCACGGCAATTTTTTTGCCGCGGGAGGGTCTAACTTTGGGGTATCAGAAATGATAGGGGGATGCTGAAAACCCTTGAAGAGAGTAAGTGTAATTTTTTAAAACGACTATTATGAAATTCGAATCAATCAACAATCCCAAATTTGACTCTTTTCTTGAAGAAAGGATAGCACATCCTAATTTGATTTTTGGAGGTTATCCGGGAGAAACAGTGACTTCAACCACTCAAGACCAAATTAAGAGTGGAGGAGATGTTGACCATACAGAGAACGGTTCTAATAACGGAAGAAATGACGGCTTCACGCGTCAAACTTCCGGAAATAACAGTTCTCAGGGTTAAACTATTTGTGTGAAATTTTGAATGAAAAATTCATTGTTTGTTTACACAAATAACTCAATCTGACACGACTTTAACTCTTGGAAGTTAAGGTCGTGTTTTTATAACAGTAAGTATTGAAAAATAAAACTTCTTTTTGTCTATGAGAGAAAACGCTGATTGTCGGTAAATACGTCAATTTATGTTGTATTTTCTCTGTGAGATTTTTATCGAAACGATTTATTTAATATGGGTAGAATTGTTGTTTTCTTATCGTTCTTTCTTTTACTTCTCTCTTGTAGCTTATTGTCGCAAAATTTAATTCTAAATGGTGGTTTTGAGAAACACAAAAGTTTAGACTGTCTCACCTGTCATACATCCGAAAATCAATTTCGCCATGCTATGGAAGATTGGGATAACCTCAATTCTATTACTTTTATTTGCGATTGTCAGTACAGTAAGAGCAGCAGCGAGAAAGACTATCGGTACGCGTCGATATGCCCCGATGAAATTAACGTCACGGATAATGACTGTACTATTATGCAATTGCGTTATTTATCAAATTGCGTAGATGATAATCATGAAACTATGGGTTGTGCTTCCTATGTCGGTGCAAATACCACGCAAGAACTAACAGTAGGGAAAAAGTACTCCCTTTCCTTTTCTATCTATATTCCTCAGCCTTCTGCAAATATTGGATTTGCAGAACACATCGGATTTATGTTGTATCCGGATAAAATAAGACGACCCGCGCGAGCAATGCTACAACAAGAAACTTTTTATTTACCTCAAATAATATATGATTCGTGGTACACCGTAGAGTGGAATTTTCAACCTACCTGTAATCTTTCTTACTTAGTTTTAGGAACTTTTCGAGGAAAAAAAGGACCTCAAGTTAAAACCAAATTTAATGAATACAACTATTTTATAGATAATGTTCAGTTGACTGAAGATAAGGATGAGAATGAAGAATTTATTATATTTTGTAAAAATTCTATGGCAGAGAAAGAAAATGTTATCCCTGAAATTGAGGGCTTGACCCTATATTTTGAGTCAAGCAGCAGTAATATTCAACAAAGTTCCTTCCCGGCGTTAGACTCATTGGCTAAACGGCTGAAAGAAAATCCTTTTACGGCATTTTTAATAAGCGGACATACTGATACGAACGGAAACAATCATATTCAACTTTCTAAAAACAGAATCGCTGTTGTTTTAGAATACTTGGAAAATACTCATAATATTCCGGCAGTACGATTTATCCGATTACCCGAAGGTGACACGAAACCGATATATGAAGGTGCGAAAAATAAGCAGATGAAACTTAATCGAAGAGTAGAAATACTTCAATCTGATTATGAAATTTCTGATGTGATTTACCGAAATTTCTTACAAGCATTATTTTCTGAAAAATCTGAAAAAGCACTTAAAATTTTAAACATTTGGCTATATCAATGTAAACTGAATGATAAAATGGTTATGCTGCATGACCCGAGACTGCAAAACTTAAAAGAAAATAATGCTTGGAACAATATTGTCAATAGAATTAAAGCAAGCTATCAAAAGGAATATATCAAACCTAATCTTGCTTTCACACTTGATTCCCTGTGGGCAGAAGACCAAAAGAGCAGAACTTTAAAGTATTACGTCGAAAATTTATCCGTCTATCTTGCAGAATATGACAAAGACGCAGCAAGCTCAGAAGTGGTATATTCCGAGAGTGAAATATCCGACTCCGATACAGGACGTATTAATTTACTACTTGAAATCATCGGTAATGAAGGTTGGGTCAATATGTCGGAAGTAGGCGAAAGAGCAGCCTCTACGTTATTTTTGATTTTACAGCATACATCAGATTTGAATTTGCTGAATCGCTATTTGCCGCTGCTGAAAGAAAAATGCGATATCGGCGAAGCGAAGTGGATTTGGTACGCAACTATGTACGATAGAATAAAGGTTTTGCAAGATTTACCTCAAAAATACGGTACTCAATACACTATAAAAGACGGTAAAAAGTCTTTTTTTCCTATGGAAAGTAAAGAAAACGTGAACTCTGTAAGGGAAAAAATCGGATTAGAAAAAATAAAAATTGATTAGCATGGTTTTGATAATGTCTGAATACAATGATAATAGTACAGTGTATGTTTGTCAATGGCTAATGTATTACAAAGTTCCGTTTGTCAGAATTGATTTGGAAGATAGATTTGAAATTATAAAAGTAGAAATTACAAATGACAACATAGATTTTGTGATAAAGAGAATTTCAAATGACGAAATAATAAGCATAAAAGATATTAGTACAGTTTGGTATCGCCGAGGAAACTTAGAATTACTAAAGCGCAATATCAATTTTGAAAGTAAGAAAAGACTATCTAATGCTATAAACAACCATTATTTCCATGAAAATCAATCTCTCGAATATTTGTTCTACACTATGATGAAGGACAAACCTCACATCGGCACCTTTGATACAAGGTCTTTGAATAAATTGGAAATTCTCTATGAAGCCTCGAAATTGGGAATAAAAATCCCTGTAACTTTCATCTGTAATTCTAAAAACGAACTGTTAGAGTCACAACTTGAAGGAGAAATTGTAACCAAGGCAATATCAGAAGGCTTTAGATTTAGAGAAAACGACGCAGATTATTTTAACTATACAGAAAGAATTAACCTCGAAAATATTTCAACTGAATTTCATACGTCTTTATTTCAAGAAGAGATAATTAAGGAAGCCGATATCAGGTCTTTCTATTTAAACGGAAAATTTTACAGTATGGCGATTATTTCTCAAAACAGCGAGCAAACAGTTACTGATTTCAGAAAATATTTAGTCGGTGAAGGTAACAGAAGTTTTCCGTTTAAGCTGCCTGACGAATTAGAAAAAAAGTTACAGCGACTAATGAATAAAATCCGATTAAATACAGGTTCAATTGATTTGGTTTTTACAAAAAACGGGGAGTTCATATTTTTAGAAATAAATCCCGTCGGTCAATTCGGTATGACATCGTTTCCTTGTAACTATTTTATTGAAAGAGAAATTGCTAAAACACTCCAAGTATGATTGATAGAAAAAGGTTATTGTCGCATATTCATCCTGAACTTGAAGAGAAAGATAGATTTCCTGTGGGTTTCCAATTTCTTCAGTTGTATTCTCGAATTTTGGTTGAGAAAGAGAATAAGTTTGTACAGCCGAAAGATTTTGACAGAATAAAAGTCAACAAAAACAAGATACCTACGACGAAGTTTGCTCCGACATTCCATAAGCCGATTACAAAGTGTTTAGTTTTTAAAGTTAAAAAATAAATAATGAAGTATTATCTCAACCCTAATGCAGCTTTGATTAAAGGCAGAATAAGGTCAATGGTATTTGATTTAGAAAGGTCAGTATATCAACTGATACCAAACACTCTGTATGAAATTCTTTATAAGGAAACAGGATTTTCGGTAGAAGACTTGGTAAAGAAGTATGCAAAAAACTCTGATACAGAAAAAATAATAAAAGATTATTTTTTCAAACTACTCGAATTAGACTTGATATTTAAAACAAACTTTCCTGAATATTATCCAAAGTTGAGTTTTGAATGGGATTATCAAGGAGAAATATCAAATGCAGTAATTGATATAGACATAGAGTCAAAACCGTTTATAAACAGCATTTTAAGTCAATTGGAAGAGCTAAATTGCAGAACGATTCAACTAAGGTCTTATAACCATTTAGAACACCGCGAAATTGACTCTGTGATGGCAAGTATCGATACATCAATTATCGAAACAGTTCAAATTATACTCCCTTTCATAAGTGATATTGAGAATGAAAAATTGGTTGAGATTGCTCAAAAATATTTGCGTTTAAGATTAGTTCAAATTTATGGTTGTGATGAGGAAAAATTAATTTATAGTAGCGAAGACAAAAGAACTAACGTAGTGGTAGTAGAAAACTCGCTAATAAACGAAAAAAGTTGCGGCGTAGTTTCTGCCGAGTATTTTTCAGTTGCTTTTTCTACCTTTTCTGAATCCCAACACCACAACTCCTGCCTAAACAGAAAAATCTCCATAGACAAAGACGGCAATATCAAAAACTGCCCTTCCATGTCGCGCAGCTACGGCAATATCAAAAATACCACGTTGCAGGAAGCCTTAGACCACCCCGATTTTAAAAAAGTGTGGGATATCAACAAAGACAAAATCCACGTCTGCAAAGACTGCGAGTTTCGCTACATTTGTACCGACTGCCGCGCCTACATCGAAGACCCGGCAGACATCCTGAGCAAACCGCTCAAATGCGGCTACAACCCCTATACGGGCGAGTGGAGCGAGTGGAGTACCAATCCCTTGAAGCAAAAGGCAATCGAGTACTACGAGATGCAGGAATTGGTGAAGGAGGAGTAGGGGGGTTGGGAGTCGAGTGTTTTTATTTTGTAATATGCTGCTATGAAAAGAAAATCAGACTTTTTAACCGCACGGAAAATGAAACACCTCCCTCACAGCATTGCAACCGCAGCCGCTGCCCTTCTCCTGCATTTTTCGTCTTTTGCTCAAAGCGAAAACATTGACCTCGCTCTCCTCGACCCCGCCCGCCTGCAAAATTACCAAATCGACACGACCGACTACGCGGACTATCATCTTTTGATTTACAATGCCGAAAATTTATTTTTAAATAATCGGGAAACTGACGCGCTGCTCTTATACAGAAGTATTTTCGAAGCCTATCGTTTTTCCTTTGCCAAAGATAAAGTCATTGCCGCGCAGATAAGTGCGGAGTGCGGAAACCTGTCCTCATTTTTGTATTTTTATGAAGAGGCCTTGCGCAGCGGAGTCGATAAGGAGTGTGTTTTACAAATTCCGCTTATCGCCGATTTTACGGAGCAAAACGATTTGCGCGGTGCGATTACGGAAGCCGAAATTAAGCAGTTTCGGCGCCGGCATCTGTCCGAAATTGACTTTAAGCGCAAACAAAAGTACGTGAATAATTACCGCACGGAGCAAAAACTAAAACGTGAAAATAACATTCCCGCGTACAAAACAGTCTTGCTGCAAAATGTACAAGAGATAAAAGAGGATACGAAAAGCAACGGCTTTCCGGGAGAAAAACGCCTCGGTATCGACGATAAAATACTGACCGACGAGCGCGATGTTTGTCAGTTGAGTAACGAAACCGTTTTGATTTCTTTGTATCATTATCCCTGCTCCTACACCGAATTTAAAGACCTGCTGCACGCCGAAATACTGCGCGGTAACTTGCATCCCAAAGATTTTGCCTACCTTTATGAGTACGAAGGGGAGTTGAACCGACAACAGCATAACCGTTTTCCCGACCTCTGCCGTCCGTTGCCCAAAGACAGCGTTTGCGTCTTGATTGATTGGGAGTCTCCGCAGGACACAACGCTTTTTGCCCGCGCAAATGCGCAGCGCCGCAGCTTTTTCGTGCCGCCGATCGAGCATGATTTGCGAAAGAAAACTTATGCGGAAGCGAAGGGAATGCGGTTGTTTTTTGGGTTTGGTGTGGGTTTTTTCGGGGGGCATTTGTGAAAGTAAGGTTGTTTGGCTTCTGTTTGTCAGATGTTTAGCATTAAGCCTTTTTTCAAAATTGTGAAAAATTATTTTGAGTCATTACGTTTGCTTCCGCCGGAGGCGGACAAGAGTGAGACATGAGGAATACCCTCGCGCCGACGTAGCACGTAGATAAAAATCATGAAAATTATTTTCGCTGTTCTGACTCTTTTTCTTTTTTCCGGTTGTCAAAATTCGACAGGAAAAATTACGGGTGTATGGCAATCAAGGACAAATCCTGAAATTATCATCGAGTTTTCAAAAGATAAATATTTCTGTGAATATGAAAGCGGAGTAAACAAAAATACGGAAATTGTTCAATTAGAAGAATTAGCTGACGGTACGCTGAAAGAATTTAATTACGGAAAATTAAAATTTGAGATAATAGAAGGAAAATGTGACAGTATTTTTGTGAAATTTTACGGGGAAAATAACGACAGATTATATACGAAACGAACTTATTTAACCAAAAAAAATATCCTTACGGAAATCATTTACAAAGAGGGCAAGGGGATTGACAGTCACATTCAAACGGTGAATTCGTATGTCAGAAAGGGAGGTGACATAGATTCCTCTTTTAAGACCGACAAATGGATATTTAAGTTGCCCGAAAATTTTGACAAGGAAATCATTTATGTTGCGTTCAATCAAGAAAACGGCATCCCCGCTGTCGGTTTGGACGGCGGAAAGTTTGCCGTAATCGTACCGTCTTCGGGTCTGGTCAAAACGACCTTAGCAAATGATGTTCATGTTCTAACCGAAGGAAATGTTGAATTTACGCAGCAAACAAATGAAGGCAGCGATGAGCCTGTCAGAGTAATTCAAGCACGAGAATTTGCTCGACTGAAATATTTATTGAACACACAAAGCAGTCAAGTCAAGATGCCGTGTAATTTGGACTCGTTGGTCATATTTTCAACTTCTCGGTACAATCCAAGCAGAGACAGAGTCGTAAACAAAGTTTTTTCGGAGACTATCGAAGGCAACGTTATTGCCTTCAGAAGAAATACATTGAGGAAAGAACTTACATTTTTAGGATATGATTTGAGTGAATATGAATAGCGCCGGAAAACGATTATAATTATCGGCTACGCGGATTATCGTAATTTGCTTCACGTTATTAAAAAATCTATCTTTGACCGACCGAAGCTATTTTTAGTCCTAATAAAACAAAAATGAAAAACCCAAAACAAAACCTATTTCTCTTCTCGATATTACTGCTGTCCGCGCTAATTCCTTCCTGTATCTCAAGCGATAAAAATACGGAAAATCCGGTAGTCAGAGAGCTTGCTTTCGATGAAGGAATCTACACGGAAGTATATGATTTTGTAAACGATACCATTGAAAACGAACCCGATTGGTTTAATAGAGACAACAAAATTTATAAAGAAGGAAATGAATTTTACTTCAGATACAGCTATTTGAAAGGTAAAGACTCGATGATTTTAATCCGTTTAGAAGGTGAGAGGGTAGATTTGTTAAGAAAAAACGAGAGCGACTCTCTGAAAAAAGAGAGTAAAATCAGTAAGGTTAGAATTTCGGTAACCCCGAACAGAAAACCTTTTGACGAAATGAGTTATGATTACAGTCAAACCGTCATCCAATACAATTTTGTCAACGAACTTGGTGAAATAGTAGATCTTTACAATAAGACAGGAGTAATTGAAAATGATATGAATATTTGGATGCACCCTTCCCGAACCGGTTATTTAAAAATCTTTGAACTCAATCCTTTTCCTTTTATTCAGAAGCCTTTTTCCGTAGGAAATAGATTTAAATGGGACATGACAATAGGAGACGGGTGGTCGGATGTACGGTGGAAGTCTTGGCAGGGTTCTATCCACAATTTTTATGAATACGAAATAACGGCAGAAGAAAACGTAGATTTGTCATTCGGAAAAGTCCCTTGCTACAAGACAGAAGCTAAAGCGGAAAGTAGAATTGGGCGTACTTATTTGACAAGTTGGTTTAATGAAAAGTTAGGGTTCGTCAAATTGGAATACACCAATATTGACAGCTCTCGGATTGTATTTGTTCTGGACGAAGTGAAAGGAAATATCAACCTATAAAGACAGAAAATGAACCCAAAAACCCTCCTCCTCTTCCTCACGCTCAACCTCTCCTGCACCCCCGAAAAAAGCCCAAAAAACTGCACCGAAGATCCCGACCTGCCCGGCGTCCTCTACGCCGAGTACCCTGCCGCTGATTTAGAAAATCTGCCGTTTACCAAAGACAATCGTATTTACCGAGGCGGAAATACCTACCGTTTTGCCTTCACTTATCAAAGTCCGACGGGCGAAGATTTATCTTTCGCTTTCGCGGAAAAGGCGGAAAAAGGCAAATTTCCGTGGACGTTTAAAAAGAAAACGCCGGACTGCCCGGACTGCATCGTCGCCGTCGAAATGCAGGTAAAACCTACGGATAAAGTCAAATACCAATCCGGCTATCACCAGACCGACATTTGCTACACTTACCTGACTCGAACCGGAGCCTTAAATTATCCTGCGCAAAACACGGGACTAATCGAAAACGACTGCAACGTATGGCTGCACCCGCCGCGCAGCGGTCTGTTCAGAGTCCTCGAACTTAACCCTTTTCCGCACATCAAAAAACCGTATGAAGTCGGTCACAGCTTTGAGTCCGCTCTAAAAATCGGCAGTCATTGGCAGGACGAACGTTGGCGAGAGTGGGAGGGCAGCATCACCAACCAAACGACTTATCGTATCTTCGAAAATGCCGTTTTGCATGTTGCCGGCTCAGACATTTCTTGTCTCATAACGGAAGCAAAAGCCGGCTCCGAACTCGGGAATACCTACCTGAAAACGTGGTTTAACGACACTATCGGTTTTGTCAAATATGAATACACGAATATCGACGGGAGTAAAATTATGTTGGAATTGGATAGTTTTTTTATTTACGAAAGCAGACCGCCGCAGAAAAAAGCACAAGCAAAAGACCTTGCAATCCAAAAAACAGAAACCCAAATCAAAAAAATATTCGGAGCAAATCAACCGAATAATCCCGCCTGTTCACTCGCTGAAAAACCGACCGAACTCACCGATTTCATGTTGAAAAAAGCCCGACAACTGAAAGACACCTTGCCCGCAAAACAACAGGCAATCGTTTACGTCAAACATAAAGACCGTTCTTTTAAAATCGAAAACGGTGCTCTGTCTGTTTTCTCGAAAAAGCCTTTCCCCGACCACATTGAAGACAGGTTTAACCGAAAATTTTCCTGCCGCAAATACGATTATTGGGAAAGTCTTTATCCGGGCTATACCGAAACCTTTGTTAAGCCGTATTTTTGCGAAGGTCTTACTTTTGTGGTGTTTGCGGTGGCTTTCTAAAATTCAAATTAAAGGTCACACCGAGAAGAAAAAAACAAAGAAAATTGTCGAAAACAACTTTTACCGTTCACACAAGAACAAATCTCATCTTCTTGACGCAAGCCTGTCTGCCGGTCATTTTCCTGCTCTCCTGCACCCCCGCCCCAAAAGTCTCCCCCGCCTTCTACCACTGGCAAACCGACCTCGCACCCACCGCTTACGAAGCCGATTTTTACCAAAAAACAAAAGCCGAAAAACTTTATGCTAAATTTTTCGACATCGACCTACAAGGCGGTCGCCCGGTGCCGCAGGCAATTATCAACACCGCCGACTACCGACCGCTGCCCGATACCGAAATCATTCCCGTCGTTTTTATCACCAATCGTACTTTTAAAAACTCGGATGCCGCGCAAATCGAAGATTTAGCAACAAAAACCCTGACTAAAATTCAATCGCTTTTTGCCGCAATCCCCAAGCAAAAACTTACCGAAATTCAGTTTGACTGCGACTGGTCACAGAGTACGAAAAACGCTTATTTTACCTTTCTGCGCAGCATCGAAAAGCAACTGCCGCACCCCGAAATGTACCTCACCGCCACCGTTCGTCTGCACCAAATCAAATACGCGGAAAGCACCGGCGTGCCTCCCGTGCGGCGCGGTACGCTGATGTACTACAACACGGGAAATTTGCGCGACCCCGAGACCGAAAATTCGATTTTAGATAACCGCACCGCCGCCCTTTATCTCGACAATCTTTCCGATTATCCCAAACCTTTAGACCTCGCGCTGCCGTTGTTTAAGTGGGGCGTGCTGTTTCGGGAAGGCAAAATGATACGCCTGTTGAATAATCTGCAGGCGGAAGATTTGCGCGACACCCTGCATTACGAGCAAACCGACCGGCACCGTTTTTTCGTAAAAGAAAATACCTGGTTGTCCGGTCATTACGTTTATCAAAAGGACGAAATCAGATTGGAAGGCATCGACATCGAACGACTGCAAACCGCCGCCCGCACCCTCGCCCCGCTGTGGCAAACGGACGACTTTACGCTGACATTTTATCACTTGGACAGTGCGGTCGTGCAACAATTTCGCCCGGAAAACCTTTTAGAATTACAGGAAGTTTTGCGGCGGGGCGGTGATACCGACTTTTAGTTAAATTCACCGCCGCCCGAGTGGCTTTTTACTTGATTATTCTCAAAAAAGCCTTATATTTAGGGATGAAATGTGTACCCGATTATTTTGACTTGATGTAAAGCCTTGATAAACAATGATTTAAAATGAAATACGCCGAATTATGAAAAATAAAACCTATCTGCTTGCGATAATTTTCAGCCTCTTGGGTACGACCCTCGGCGCACAGGGCACTTTCCAGCCTAAAGCTCTCGACGATACGCCCGTCGGTGTGGTGTACAACAAAGAATTTACCGTCGATTTTACGGCGCATACCAACGGCTTCGCTTTGGGTATGAATTTCGGAAAATTACAAACATATTACAAGACCAAATATTATCATTTCAGTATCGGCGAAATCAAACACGCCCGCGAAAAACGCTCGGATTTTCAGTCCGTCACGCGCCCGAATGTGGTCGCGGCACGAGCTTATATTTTCGGCAAACAGAATAATTTATACGCCCTGCGCGCCGGTTTCGGTACTAAGCGTTATCTGTCCGAAAAATCGCCCGACCGAGGCGTTTCCGTCGGTATCAATTATGAGTTCGGACCGACTTTGGGTTTGCTAAAGCCTTATTACTTAGAGGTTTACGTCGCCGAAAATTTTCAGGCACAGACGACGCGCTCGGTGCGTTACAGCGAAGAAACCGCCGCCCTTTTCAGTGACCCGACCCGTATTTTCGGAGCATCGAGTCGCGGTTTGGGCTTCGGCGAAATGAAGCCGACCCTCGGCGCACACGGTAAGTTTTCGATACACTTCGACTGGGGTGCTTTCGATGAATTTGTCAAAGCCATCGACGCCGGCGTCATGGTCGAT
This sequence comes from Saprospiraceae bacterium, assembly GCA_020629965.1. Taxonomy (GTDB): domain Bacteria; phylum Bacteroidota; class Bacteroidia; order Chitinophagales; family Saprospiraceae; genus JAHDCG01. The sequence goes on from JAHDCG010000011.1 coordinate 71,680, forward strand.
TTGTTTCTGCAAAAAACACCAATCCTCATCGACGGCGCAAATATTAACAACGAAGTCGTCGAAAATCGCAATTTGTTCCTCAACCTTTTCGTAAATTTGCAATTCGGGAAAAG
>JAHDCG010000011.1:71892-76939 GCA_020629965.1 Saprospiraceae bacterium
GAGACGAAAGACCAAATGCTGCGCATCATGGATGATTTGCGCGAAGTGAACACGGACGTCTTGACCATCGGGCAGTATCTGCAACCGACCAAAATGCACCTCGCCGTGGCGGAGTTCGTGCATCCCGATACCTTTGCGATGTACAAAGAGGAGGGCATGAAACGCGGTTTTGATTTTGTGGAAAGCGGGCCCTTGGTGCGCAGTTCTTACCACGCGGAGCGGCATTTGTAGAATTTTGTTGTTTGATATATTTATTGATTAGATGTTTAAAATGTTGACTGTCAAAATTATATTAAAATAACAAATGTTTTGCACAAATAAAAATCCTCTTTTGTGCCAAAAAAATGTTGCTGTGTGAAGAAATTGTAAATTATTTCCCTTATCTTGTGCAGCATAACCCTTCCGGCCAAACATTGAATTACTTCTCAAACACAAAAATCAAATGTTATGGTTATCAATCTAATTACTGCGGTGGTTTTTTGCTGGATTATTTCTCGCAAAACCGTTGCTCCCGAAAAAGAGGTTTTAAACACAAAGTAAGAAAAGTCGTAAAATTTGCAAAGCCGAAATCACTGTTATAGTGGTTTCGGCTTTTCAATTTTAGTAACTGCGGCCTTCAGGTCGTCGGGAAAAAGAGGGGAATATCTACGCAATCTACGGTAACTTCACGCCGACTTAAAAGTCGCGGTTACTTCCCGCCCAAAATCACCCTTTCCACACAATTCGTCCCGAATGCATACGGCAAATACGCCAACGACGACAGCGGTTTCGTCAGCAAAATATTGGCACTTTTTCCTTTGGTAATACTACCGAAATTTTCCTCCTCCTCCAGTGCCGCCGCCCCGTTTATCGTCGCGGCGTTGACGGCTTCCTGCGGGGTCATACGCATTTTGATACAAGCCAAAGACAAGACAAAAGGCATGCGCCCGGAAGGGGAGGAGCCGGGGTTGAAGTCCGTAGCGAGGGCTACCGTCAGACCCGCATCCAGCATTTTACGCGCGGGCGGAAAAGGATCGTTGAGAAAAAAAGGAGCGGTCGGCAGCAGCGTGGCGATAGTGGAAGAGTTGCGCAGCGTCTCGATTTCCGCGTCGGTCATGACTTCCAAATGATCGACGGAAAGTGCGCCCGCCGCCACGCTCGCCTCAATACCGCCCATACTGTTGAATTGGTTGGTGTGAATTTTCGGTTGCAGACCACAGCGCGCGCCGGCCTCGACGATTTCGGTGGTTTCGGCGGGCGTGAAAGCAACTTTTTCGCAAAAAACGTCGATGTAATCCGCGAGGTTTTCATCGGCAATTTGCGGCAGCATTTTGTTGATAATCAAGTCTAAATAGCCGCGTCGGTTTTGCCGATATTCCATCGGAAAAGTATGTGCGCCTAAGAAAGTCGCTTTGATGGTCAGGTCGGTTTGTGCTTTCAGTTTTTGAATAACGCGCAGCATTTTCAGTTCGGCGTCGAGGCTGAGACCATAGCCGCTTTTAATTTCGATAAGTCCGGTGCCGTAGCCGCGCACCTCGGCAAGGCGGGGCAGGGCTTGGTCGATGAGAGCGGACTCGGAGGTCTGCTGCAGGCGGCGGGCGGAGTTGAGAATGCCGCCGCCGCGTTCCGCGATTTCTTCGTAGCTGAGACCTGATATTCGGTCCGCAAATTCGCCCTCGCGGCTGCCCGCAAAAACCAAATGCGTGTGCGAGTCGCACCAAGCGGGTAAGACAAATCTGCCCGTCGCGTCGATGATTTCGTCGGCGCGGTCGGGGGCGTCCGCTTGTTTTCCATAGTCTTTGATTTTACCGTTTTCGAGCAAAAGGAAAGCATTATCGAGCGTCGGCAGTTCGTTCATTTTTGCTCCGGCGACACGCCGAGGATGACCGAGGACGAGGGTTTTGATATTGCGCAGTAAAACGGAAGACATAGGCGGTGGTGGTTTGAATTTTTAAAACGGAGTGCAAATGTACGGGGTTGAGGGCTTATCTTTGGATTTTTTTGAGGGGAGAGGAGAAAAGGGGAGAGGAGAGAGGCTGTGCGTCTCTGTGCCTTTGCTTCTCAAGGTTTGCGTTTGATTTTAAATTTTTTGCCGTAAATTTTTTTCGTATGAAAATCACCATACTTTCGAGGGCTGCACACCTGTATTCGACCCAAAGTCTGCTGCGGGCGGGCGAAAAACGGGGACACAAAATGGACGTCATCGACCACGCGCGGTGCAACATCATGGCGGCAACCGACGAGCCGCAGGTCTATTTCGAGGGCGAAAGAGTGGATGATATCGACGGCATTATTCCGCGTATCGGAGCGTCAGTGACGGAACACGGGGCGGCGGTCGTGCGGCAGTTCGAGTTAAAAAATATTGCCACTTCCATTGACTCGGATGCGCTGCTGGAGGCGCGGGATAAATTTCGCTCGCTGCAAAAACTGTCGGCGCACGGCATCGGCGTACCGCGTTCTTTTTTGATTGCGGATACGTTGGATTTGCCTTGGATTTATTCGATTTTGGGTTTTCCGCTGATTATAAAATTATTGGAAAGTACCCACGGCAACGGCGTCATTCTCGCTGATAATCCGCAGACGGCGGGTTCGGTCATCGACGCCTTTACGAGTCGGCGCGAGAAGGTTTTGGTACAGGAATTTATCAAAGAAGCCTCGGGCGAAGATATTCGTGTATTCATCGTCGGCAAAGAAATTGTGGCGGTGATGCGGCGACAGGCAGAGGAAGGAGAATTTCGCAGCAACCTGCATCGGGGCGCGACGGGTCACATCGTCGCCCTCACCGAACCCGAAAAGCAAACGGCACTGGCAGCGGTAAAATGTCTCGGTCTCGACGTAGCGGGCGTGGATATTTTGCGCTCGGAGCGCGGTGCGCAGGTCATCGAGGTCAACGCCTCACCGGGTTTGGAAGGTATCGAAACGGTAACGGGCATCGATGTGGCGGGTAAGATTATTGAATTAACGGAGCGAAAGGTGGAGTTGATGCGGCGGCGGAAGGTTTATGAGGGGAAGAGGAAGTCTTGAATGATGAGTTATATTTGATGAATGATAAAGCCCGCTGCGATTGGTCGCAGCGGGCTTTTTAAATGATTTTCAGAGCGATTTATTTCAATAAAATGCGCCGAAAATTTCCCTGTATTTTAGTGAACACCGTGCATCAATTTTTTGAGACGCGGGGCTAACAAGAACAATATGACACCGACTCCAATCGGAATGAGCGTAAAAATGAGGAAGAAAGTACTCATGCTGTACGCCTTGACAATCGGGTCGATGAGACCGCCCGTGAGGTGCGCCATTTTGTTACCGATGGCAACCGCCAAATACCACACGCCGAACATGAAAGCAATCATGCGACCGGGCACGAGCTTGCTGACGTAAGACAGACCGACGGGGCTGAGACACAACTCGCCGAGCGTATGGAAAAGGTAAGCAATCACCAACCAAACCATACCGACGGCTGCCGTTTCCGCACCTTTGGGAATGCCCGCAGAGCCGTAAGCCACGAAAGCAAAACCGATACCGAGCAATATGAGACCGTAGGCGTATTTTTGCCCGGCGGAAGGATTGTATTTGCTGTCCCACCACTTACTGAACAGCGGCGCAAACATAATAATATACAACGAGTTGAGAATGTTGAACCACGAAGCCGGAACTTCCGTACCCACGCTCGTATATTCGTTGTACAATTTGTAACCGACACAGCCCCAAACGATTAAAAAGCTGATGCCGAGAATGGTATTCGACAACGGAATTTCCTTGAATGTCTTACCGAAAAGACTAATCAAAACGTAGCTGATAATCGCCAACGGAACGACGGTGACAATGGCATCGACAATCTTAAAAGCGGAAGCCCCGGTGCCGACTAACGCCCGGTCGGTGTAGTCCCGCGCAAAGATGTTCATAGAACCCGCTGCCTGCTCGAATGCCCACCAAAAAAAGACCGTTCCTAAAGCTAAAACCGCCACGGCAATCATGCGGTCGCGCACAACGGTCGAGTAACGCGGGATGCGCATAAAGACTAAGACGAAGAACAAAACCACGGCGGTCAAAATGGCGATATTGCTCAAAGTATCGGAGCCAAAGAGGTTAATACCGCCGATTTTGGTCAGCGGGTCGTTGAGTACCCAAACAAAACCGAGGATAGCGGAAACGGCAATGAGAATTTTGTCTAATTGCGTAAACGGATTCATGACGGCTTCTGCATCTGCGACAGCATTTTTGCTCCCGTCGGCATCCAAAACGTCTTCCGTTTCGGCGGTGTCTTCGTATTTGGCTTGATTGAGATTGGTGTTGAGAGTTTTAGCCGCGCCGAGGTCTTTATCACCCGAAGGCGGCGCACCGAGGTCGCCGAAAATGGGCTTAGCGAACCAAAACTGCAACATTCCCAAAAACATAAAAATACCTGCCAAACCGAAGCCGATACTCCAGCTTACTTTTTCGCCGAAATAACCGCAAAGCATGATACCGAGAAAGGCACCTGCGTTGACTCCCATATAAAAAATGGTGTAAGCACCGTCTTTTTTCTCCGGCACTTTGTCATACATTTTGGAGATGATAGAAGTGATATTCGGTTTAAAGAAACCGTTACCTATTATCAGAAAAGCGATACCGAGGTAAAGCGACATTTCGGTTTCGACCGCCATACTCGCGTGTCCCAGAGTCATCAACAGCGCACCGATAGCCACGGCATTGCGATAGCCGAGTTTGGTATCTGCCAGCCAGCCGCCGATGATGGGTGTGATGTAAACCAAAGAAGCGTAAGTTCCGAGCAGCGATAATGCCGCCTCGCGGTCCCAACCCCAGCCGGGATTGTCGCCGGTGACTGCCATGGTAAGAAAAAGGACAAAAATGACGCGCATTCCATAGTAGGAAAAACGCTCCCACATTTCGGTAAAGAAAAGGACAAAAAGCCCGACGGGTTGCTCCAAAAGCAGCTTTTGGTTCGCCTCCGTACCTCCGAATTTAAAGTTATTTGACATATTTTGAATTTACAATTTATAATCTTGAGTTTGTTAGTCACGGATAGCAATATCCGTGTCAAAAGTAAGTACGAGGCACTTTTGGAAGT
>JAHDCG010000127.1:0-7811 GCA_020629965.1 Saprospiraceae bacterium
AAAGATATTGTCGGGAAAGGCATCGATGAGTTGAAAAAAGTGATGCGCAATATTAAAGGTCAAAAAAATATCAAAGGTTTTTTGGCGTCTTTCTTCTTTTACAGTGCGGGCGTGCAAACGGTACTTTTTTTGGCGGCGGTTTTTGCGGAAAAAGAACTGGGTTTCGAGACTTCGGCTTTGATTATGGTCGTCATTTTATTACAAATTGTCGCCATCGGCGGGGCTTATTTATTTGCTAAAATATCGGATGTGAAGGGCAACAAATTTTCTCTGATGATTATGTTGGCTATCTGGATTGTCATTTGTGTTTTTGCCTACGGCGTGACGGAGGCGTGGGAGTTTTACGCCGTAGCCGCCTCGGTCGGCTTGGTAATGGGCGGCGTGCAGTCCATGTCGCGCTCGACTTATTCGAAGTTGCTGCCACAGAATACGCCGGACACGACTTCTTATTTCAGTTTTTACGATATTTTGGAAAAATTGGCGATTGTTTCGGGGACTTTGGTTTTTGGCGTAACCGACCAGATGTTCGGAATGCGCAACTCGGTTTTGGTGATGACGGTCTTTTTCTTTTTGGGTTTGATATTGCTGCGCAATGTGAAGATTGTGGCGGCGGAGCGGGTTGAAAGTTGAGTTTTTAGCTTATCGACTAAAGTCGATGCTACGGTGCGGGTGCACAAAAAGCGCGTAGAACTTTGAGTTCTACGCGCTTTTTCTTATTTTTTGGTTACGATAATTTTTCAAAAATCATCTGAAAATAATCGGTTACTTCACCTCATTTTCCGCCAGTACTTCGCGGGCGCGCACGGCTTTTTCGGGTACGGTGTAGAGTGCCGCCTCGCCGAGTGAAGGAAATGCGGAGTCCGGATGCTTAACGATGTGGCTTTCGATACCGTTTTGCTTCAGCACATCTTCGGCGATTTTAACTTGGTATTCTTCGTTCGAGCTGAAAATTTTTATCCATCCTTCGGTCATAATAAAAAAGGTTTTGATTAGTAAAAGAAATTAAATAAGTTGAGCCGGAATGCTCTTTTATTTTTTCTTCTAAAGAATTCAAAAAATCGTTGCATAGCCGTAGCTACGGAACTATTTTTTGGGTTTTTTAGAAGGAAAAAGAATGAGCATAATGGTTTAAGTTATTTGGTTTCTTTTACTTAGGTGAAATATCAAAGCAAATTCAACAGGCTTTTAATATTCTCCTGAGTTAATAAAGTTATTTGGCTGTGGATAAAACGCCGCAACGCCGTCATTTGTTAGAAGAACGTCGTGCAAAAAAAATCTCTCCCCGGTTTTGCTATCTTTGCCGCCGGTCGCGCTGTTACTGTTTTATTTGATACGAAAGCAGCAACTTAGTACCAAAAATCGTTTTTACACTACACTTTGATACATGAAAAATATCGCCGTTTTTGCCTCGGGCACCGGTTCCAATGCCGCGAAAATTATCGAATATTTTGCCGGGCATAAAAATATCCGCGTCGCCCTCATCGTTTCCAACAAAGCGACGGCAAAAGTATTGGACACCGCCGCCGCTCATCGTATTCCCACGCACATTCTCACCCGAGCATCGTTTTATCAAACAAAAGACATTTTAAAAGTTTTTAATACTTATTCTGTTGATTTCGTGGCATTGGCGGGTTTTTTGTGGTTAATACCCGATTATTTGGTACGTGCTTTTCCCGAAAAAATCGTCAATATTCATCCGGCACTGTTACCGAAATACGGCGGAAAAGGAATGTACGGCATGCACATACACCGCGCTGTCAAAGCAGCCGGCGAAACCGAAACGGGCATGACGATTCATTTTGTCAACGAAAAATACGACGAGGGAAATATCATTTTTCAAGCGAAAACAAAAATTGAAGCGGAAGATACGGCGGAGGATATTCAGAAAAAGGTCTTGCGGTCGGAACACGAGCATTTTGCGCGGGTGATTGAGGAGGTTTTGGAGGGAGGAGATGCGTCAAAAAAATCAGCATAAACCTTAAAGAATCATAAAAAATCAGCGGCGAAAATTCCGTCCTCGAAACCCAAACTTAAAAACAACGTAATTAACCGATTATTAACCGATTGCGAAAAAAAAAACCTCCCCCGACCGCAATCGACCGTCAAACTAAATACCTTTTAACAAAAATTTCTTCAAATTTTTGTTGTTTAAATGTTGAAGAGGTTTAAGTGTTTAATTCCTTTTAAGAACTAAACGATTAAATGCTAAACTTTTAAACGGCATTAAAAGAAAATTCTGTCGGAAGGTAATAAATATTTAACCATGAACAGCATGAAAACAATATTCGGCTTTTGTTTAACCTTACTTTTCACCTGCACTCTGCAAGCACAAAGCAATATGAGTTGGAAAAAACAACTCAAAAAGGCGGACGAGCTTTTCACCGACGCACAGTACGCCGACGCAGCGGAATACTACAAAGCCGCGTGGATGCAAAAACCCAAAAAGACCGAACTGATTTACAAAGCGGGCGAATCTTTTTACATTATCAAAGACTACAAAAACGCCGCCGAAGCCTTTAAAAACGTCAAAGAAAATTACGACGATTATCCGCTCATCGGTCTGAAATACGCGCGTGCGCTCAAGCAAGCGGGCGACTACGACAGCGCGAGTCGTGAGTTGGTTTACTTCCTGAATAATTACAACGGGGCGGATAAAACCATCATCAGCGAGATAGTGCAAAATGAAATTCGCGGGGCGGAATTAGGCATTAAACTCAGCGCGTTTCCCGACGAAAATATCGACGTTCAGCACCTCAGCAGCAACGTAAATACGCCGGCGACCGAGTTTTCGCCCTTCGCTTTCAACGATGAAACGCTGTACTACTCCAGCACGATGGCGGCGCGCGCGGAAATTTATCGGACGCTCAAAGTTAACGGCGAGTGGACCAAACCCGAACGCCCGAACGGCTTTCCGACCATCGAAAACGACCACTTTTGCAACGGAAATTTGACGCCCGACAACAAGCGTTTTTACTTTACCATCTGCCAATCTAGGGAAAGCTGGGGCGGTCTGACCACCGAATGCGACCTTTTTGTCATCAAAAACAACGCGGGCACCTGGAGCGAACCCGAACGCCTGCGCGATTACGTGAACATGGAAGGCTCGACGGCAACGCACCCTTACACCGTTCACCAAAACAACACCGAAATCCTCTACTTTGCCTCTAACCGCGAGGGCGGCAAGGGCGGCATGGACATTTGGTACATGACCCGCGACCTGCGCAGCGACGATATCGACTTTACTTTTCCGATTAACTGCGGCTCGAAAATCAATACCAAAGGCGACGAAATTTCTCCGTTTTATGATAAGGATGCAGGGGTACTCAACTTTGCCTCTAACGGTCTGGCGACCATCGGCGGCTACGATATTTTTGCTGCCGTCGGCAATAAGTCACAGTGGGAAATGCCCGAAAACGTCGGCACGCCGATTAACAGCAGCGCGGATGATTTCTTTTTCGTGCGCACACCCTCGCGCAAAGGCGGTTTTTTTGTGAGTAATCGTTTGTTTGGTGCGGAAAAAATTTCCACTACCGACGAAGATATTTTCAGTTTCACGGACGGCGACGCCGCACCGAAAGTTATTGTCAAAGGCAACGTCGTCGATGAAAAGAGCGAGGAAGTGCTGACCGGTGTAATGGTTGCCGTTTCGCAGTACGTCGAGGGCGGGCGCAAGCAATTTATCAGCAACAAACGCTTTGCCGACGGCAATTACTACTTTGAAGTGCTGCCGGGCGCGGAATACGAAATCGAAGCCCAACGCGAAGGCTTCCTGCCGAAAACTTACGTCTTTTCTACCCGCGAGGAAGGGATGCGCGAAGCGGGAAAAACCCTCCGCATGGAGCGCGTCTGGGACGGCGACGAAGCCCTCGGTGATACTTCTCCGCCGCAACGCAAAGTCGTCACCACTCCGCAGACTATCGTAACGACACCGACCCCGCAGAAAACGCCGGACGAGAAACCGCGCACAAATATTTCGCCCTCGCGCAGCGAGAGTGTCAGTATGAATGCGCCGCCGGCGAACACCACCGTAACACGAGAAGAACCGAAAACCACCGCACCGGTACAGCGCGAAATTACAATGACCGCCCCGACAACGACGGTAACAACTGCCCCCGCTCGCACCCCGACCGAAACGGGTTCCACCGGTGCCGTCAAGCTAAACAGCGACTACAATCCAAACGAAAAAGTAAATATAGCAGGTGTCACGACCGATCGCACGAACTACGTCTCGGGTGAGGGCGCGCCGTACACGATTAACGGAATTACGACCTCCGCGCCGCGTCACGACGGCACGTACTACAAGGTGCAGCTTATCGCCGTCACGCGCCACGACCCGAGTTCTTCGCGTTATAATACGGTGCGCGGCATGGGTCGTATGGATACGGAATTGATTGAAGCTAAGAATATTACCCGCGTTTTGCTGGCCGATTATTTTGAGTACGGTGATGCAAAAAAGGCTTTATCGAAGGTGCGCGCAAAGAAAGGATTCGAGCGGGCTTATTTGGTGAAGTATCGGGACGGGGAGCGTGTGGGAAGGGTGAATTGATTTGCCCGATATTTGTATTTTAGTTAGAAAAACGAGCCTTCAGGACTTTAGTCTTGAAGGCTCGTTTTCTTTTGTGCCGTCAGCCAAACAAATACTGCACCTGCGACTCCGATGAGTAACGAGATATAAAATTTGTCTGTAAAGGAGCCCGAAAGGAGTGCGACACCCACCGCTGTCGCAGTGACTTGACTTATAATGTTTGAATTCGATTTCCTGCTCATAGAATAAAATTTTCATTTTTTTTTGACAAAATCATGCAATCCATGTCAAGTAAAGCAAATCAATAAAGAAAAGATGTACAGATAAAAATTGCAAACGAAAAATCCAAAAAATCCTGTCAATCCTGTCTAAAAATCCCCCCTCAAATCCCCGCCAAAACTTCCTTCAACTCCGCCAAAGAAGCCTTTCGATATTGCAAAATCGCCGTTTTATGCACTCCGACAATCGACTCGGTTTTAGCCAACATCGGCTGCCCGGCGCGCACCTGCCAACCGAAAATGACAACCTTTTCGCCTTTTGGTAATTGCTGCCCGATGAGTCTGCCTTCGGGCGTGCGGTGCAGTCGAATGATAGAATTCATCTGCGGCAGAAGTGCGTAAACCGCCGAATTTTGGCTGCGCACGGTTTCTTGTACGGCAAGCAATTCGCGGGGTTGATTGCTGAATTTATCGCAATTTATCCAACCGGCGCGATTGATTTGAAAGAAGTAATAATTCATCGCCGTCGCGCTGATTTCTCCCTTTTCTTCGTATTCGCGTTCAAAATCCATCGCACTTTTCTTCTGCTGCAAACGATGCTCTTCGCGCTCGCGGGTGTAGCGAATCGAGTCTTTGATGTAGAAATTTTCGCGGGCTTCGGTCATCTTTTTGAAGTTTTCCGAGGCGTAATATTTTGCGGCAGCGGCGTCTTCTTCCGCTTTCCATTCCTGTAATTTTGCGGGGTATTCTTTCAAATCCGCTGCGTATTTTTCGAGACTTTCGGCGTAGGCTTTTTCGTTGTAAGCCCGTCGCGCCAAACGCTTTTCGTAGCGCGTCATTATCTTTTCGACTTTGGCTTTGCGTTCGGCGGCTATTTTATTTTTGCTTGTAAAAAAGCCTTTCTTTGCCTTGACATGAACCGCCGCAGTATCGGGAAACGGTATCGGGCGAAAACGGCGGGCGGCGGGTTTTACGGGCGGGCGCGGCATGAAAGTCGAGTCCGGGAAATAGCGCAGCGGCTCGGGTCTGACAGCGCGTCTTCTGCCTAAAAAAGGTGCCGGTCGAAAATTGCGTTCTCCGAAAATCAGCGGTGACTCGGCACTGATTTCATTTGCCGCCAACTGCCAATCTTCCAAACGGTCGTTTTCCGGGTGTTCCTCTCCGTAAAAAAGCTGCATGTCGCGGTCGAAGGCGGGCGTCGGCACGGCTACATCTAAATTTTTATCGGGCGCGACTGTCAACTCCTCGCCTGCGGAGAAAGCCTGAATGCGCAACATACCGCCGGTTTGCAGAATTTTATCGCCCGACGTCGTGGTCAAATCCGCCAACAGCATGTCCGCAAAGTCGAGACATTCGGTGAGTTTGACTTCGATTTCTCCCGTGGAAATTTTGCCGTCGGCAAAAACAAAAGCGTGCGGCGGCAGAAAAACTTTCGTGCCTTTTTTGCCGAAAATTTGCGTGGATTTATGCGGATTGACGGTGAAAGATTGCTCTAAATCCTGCAACAGTTGCTTGCGCATTTCCGCAAAATCATGGGCGGCGGTGCTTGTAAGAAAGATGTCAACGCGGCGGTTCCCGCGTCGTCCTTCGGCGAGTGCGTTGTCAAAAGTCGGATTGGTTTCACCGTAGGCAGTCGTCGTGACTTCTTCCGCCGCAATATTCTGCGCTGCCAAAAAATCGCGGACGCTGCGGGCGCGTTTTTCCGCCAGGTCTTGGTTGTACGCTGTGTTGCCTTCGCTGTCGGTGTGCGCTTGAATTTGTAAAGTGTGCGTGGCATTATTGCCGCCTAACCGCAGGGCTAAATCGGTTAAAATCTGCTCCGCCTCGGCATTTAAAGCGAAGCCGGCAACGGGAAAATAGACGCTGTATTTTTTTTGTAAATCTTGGGCAAAAAGTCCGACGGAAAGAAACAGAAAGGAAAGGAACAGTACTGATTTTTTCATAAATCAAAGGGTTTGATTGGTTAAAAAGAGGCTGCGTATTGTGCATTGATAACGGGACAGATGCCAAAAGTAACGGTTTGGGTGTTTATATTCAAGATTAAAGGAGACCGAAAACCGGAATTTCGCAAATTCTTCCGTACTTGCGACTTCTGTAAAACACAATACTGTCTTGAAAAAAATCCTTGCTAACCGCACCCTCGATTTTCTCATCAAAGCCGCCATCATCGGACTGCTGCTGTATGCCATCTATCAACAGGTTTTTGCGAAAGAAAACGCGGCGGATATGTGGCAATCTTTCGTCGGGCATTTCAGCGGCAGCAATACTTTATGGCTGTGGGCGGTGGTCGTTTTGATACCGGTCAATTGGGGTTTTGAAACCCGAAAGTGGCACGTACTCATTCAAAAATTTACAAATTATTCTTTTTGGCAAGTCTATAAAGCGACCTTGGCGGGCGTGACGGTTTCGCTGTTTACGCCCAATCGCGTGGGCGAGTACGGCGGGCGCATTCTGCTCGTCGATGCCAAAGACAACTGGAATGCGGCGATTGCCACGGTAGTCGGCAGTTTCAGTCAGGTTTTGGTTTTATTGTCGGCGGGCTTGGTCGGTTTGGTGTTTTTTGCGCAATATTTATTCGACATTCCGACGCAAATTTTGGCTCTGCTGATTTTTTTCGGGGCGGTCGGTATCAGCCTGATGTTGTTTTGTTTTTTCAATATCGACCTGATTGTACCGGTCGCACGGCGCATTCCTTTTCCCGCTTTTGCCAAAAAATATTTGCGGCATTTGCGCGTTTTGAATAAGTACGGACGGCGCGAACTGCTGCGCACTTTGGCCTTTGCCTTTGTGCGCTATTGCACGTACAGTTTGCAGTATTACCTGATGCTGCGCTTCTTCGGGATTGAAGTTCCGCTGTGGACGGCACTGGCGGGCATTGCTACGATTTATCTTTTTCAGACGAGTATTCCGCTGCCGCCGGTCATGGGGCTGTTGGCGCGCGGCACGATTGCCTTGCAGGTTTGGGGTACTTTTTCGGCGATTGAGATTGATATTTTGGCGGCGAGTTTTACGCTGTTTATCATCAATCTGAGTGTGCCGGCGTTAATCGGGGCGATTTTTATTTTGCA
>JAHDCG010000127.1:7911-17618 GCA_020629965.1 Saprospiraceae bacterium
ATGAAAAAACTACATAAAAAAATTGCGCTCTTCTTGCTGACGGCAGTATTCAGCACAGCATTTTACCACAGCGCAAAAACTCAAAACACTCCGCAAAAACTTACCGAACCGACGACCTGCTACATCGACAATCATACATTTCAAGCGGGCGAAGAAATTACCTACAAACTTTATTACAATCTCAACTTTATCTGGATTCCCGCCGGTGAGGTGGTCTTTCGCATCGATGATTTCGGTAATGTTTTTCGCATCTCTGCCGACGGCAAAACCTACCCTTCTTACGATTGGGTTTTCAAGGTGCGCGACCGCTACGAAAGCTATATCGACAAAAATACGCTGCTGCCCAACATGTCCGTGCGCGACGTCCGGGAAGGCGGCTACACGCTGTACGATAAGACGGTTCTGAATCAGGAACAACAACGCGCCGTCATCGAACGCGGTCGGTCGAAGGAAAAAATTCACGACAAAAAAGAGATGGACATCGACAACTGTATGCACGATATTTTGTCAATTATCTACTACGCCCGCAATTTGGATTACGATAATATGGAAAAAGGCGCGGAAGTCCCCGTCAAAATTTTTATGGATAAAGAAGAATGGCCGCTGACGGTCAAATACGATGGGCGTGATGCTTCCAAAAAAATCAAAGGTCTGGGCAAGTTCAAAACCATAAAATTCAGCCCTCAAGTCATCGTCGGCGACATTTTCAAAGAAGATACGCAAATGCACATCTGGGTCACGGACGACGAAAATAAGATACCTTTGCTGATAGAATCACCGATTTCCGTCGGCTCGGTCAAAGCGGTTTTGAAAGATTATAAAGGTCTTCGCCATGAAATGACGAGTTTGGTTGGTGGTTGATAGTTGGTAGCTTAGTTGGTGGTTGATAGTTGTTGGTTGATGGACGGCTTTCGGGGTTCTCAATGCTTTCTTATTGCTTGATGCTTTCATTTTTTTCATCAGAGTCAAATTGCGAAGCGATTAGTAACCGCGACTTTTAAGTCGTCGTTAAACAACCGTAGGTTGCGATTGTCTGTTTTTTTCTACAACAATAAGTTGTACAACTTACGCAGCTAAATAAGTCAGCGTTAAATCATAAGGAATCATAAAAATCAGCGCAAAAAAACATGCACCTACCCGACTTTCCCGCACCACAAAAAACAGCCGTCAAACTGCGCCCCGCCGCCGAAAAAGCCGTGCGTCAAGGACACCCCTGGGTTTTCGAGTCGGGCATTGCCAAAATCAACAAACCCGCCAAAGCCGGTGATATCTGCGTCATTTTTGACCGCAAAAAAAACAAATACCTCGCCGTCGGGCTGTACGACCCTTTCTCGCCGATACGCATTAAAATCCTGCAAAGCGGAAAATCCGCCAATCCCGACGCCGCATTTTTTGCCGCAAAAACCGAAGCCGCTTACGCCAAACGCGCCGACCTGCTGCGCACCGACACCGACAGTTACCGGCTCATTTACGGCGAAAACGACGGAATGCCGGGTTTTATCGCCGATGTGTACGCCGATGTTTTGGTGGTCAAATTGTACTCTGCGGTCTGGTTTCCTTACCTCCCCGTTATTCTGCCGGAATTATTGCGCATGGCAAAAAGCAAAACTTTGGTCTTGCGTCTCAGCCGTTTGTTACAAAGTGCAGCCGTTGATACCCACGGTTTGAAGGACGGCGATGTCTTGCACGGGGATTTAGAAAACGAAGAAGTTATCTTCCGCGAGCACGGGCTGCGCTTCACCGCTAACGTCATTCACGGACACAAAACGGGCTATTTTCTCGACCACCGCCACAATCGAAAATACATCGGTGACATCGCCAAAGACAAAACCGTCCTCGACATTTTTGCCTACGCCGGCGGCTTTTCCGTACACGCATTGGCGGGCGGCGCGAAAGAGGTTACGAGTTTAGACATCAGCGCGCAGGCATTAGCAATGGCGGAAAAAAACGTGGCATTAAACGACCTCAAAGCCAATCACCGCACCATGGCAATCGACGCTTTTGTCGGTTTGGAAAATCTGCAAACGGAAGGAAAAAAATACGATTTAATCATCGTGGACCCGCCTTCATTTGCGAAGCGGGAAAGCGAAAAGGCACGGGCTTTGGAAAGCTACGCCCGCTTGGCGCGCAAAGTCGAACCGATACTGGCGAAAGGCGGTACACTGCTGTTGGCGTCCTGTTCGAGTCGGGTGCGCGCGGAGGAATTTTTCATTCTCAATACCCGCATTTTACAGGAAACGGGCAGAAAATTCACGGAAATCAAACGCACTTTTCACGACAGCGACCACCCGATTGGTTTTGCGGAGGGGGCTTATTTGAAGGCGATTTATTTTTTGGCGGATTAAAATCGGTTGTCAGTTGCCGGTTGCCGGTTGTCCGGCGTCTCATCAATTCGGCTCTGCTTTTAATTAGTTGTCGATTGTCGGTTGTCAATTGCCCGGTTCGGCTCTCTAATTCGGCTGTGCTTTTACTTGTGCTTCTTCATTTTCTTCTGCAAAAACTTTATAGAAAAACAAAAGACTGACCGCCGCCAAAACCGTCGAAACCCACACTGCCCACAGCGGCAAACCTTCAAATCCCGACCACACCAACAGCCATACCAAGACAGGCAAAGTCAATAAGCGCAGCACTTCCGCCGCTTTCGTAATCCAATCATTGCGCTCCGCGAAAAAGCCGAACATGACGGTCGTCCAGGTAATCCACAGGGCGTAGGCGACGACGTTGTACCACGTAAAACTTTCGTTCATAAATAAAAACAGCGTCGTGACGCCGGCGAGTACCGCGAATTGCAGGAAAATGTAATTGCGTACACCGGGCGAAACGGCTGTGTCGTATTTCGTATAATCGGCGGGCACGGCGGGCGGCGCCTGATAACCGCCGAGGTAGTCGGGCAGCCAACCGGGTTTGTAAAACAGAATTTTCAGTTTATCTTTAGTCGTGCGAGCCTTGCCGACGACTTTGAAGAGGTCGGTATAGTGCGCAAAATTGGCGAAAAGCGGGTTCCATGATTTGAGCGGAACGGTGGTGCCGTAATTCGGTCGCTCTTCTTCGTAAGTAAACGTACCGAATATTTTGTCCCAAATAATGAAGACGCCCGCGTAATTTTTGTCGATGTATTTGGGGTCGCGCCCGTGGTGTACGCGGTGGTGCGAAGGCGTATTCAGCACCGCCTCAAACCAACGCGGCATTTTGTCGATATGCTCGGTATGAATCCAAAATTGGTACAGCAAATTAAAGCCCGCCGCCATTAAGACCTGATTTGGGTCGAAGCCCGCCAAAGCCATCGGCAGGTAGAAGAAGAAACCCCACAGCGCACCCGTCGAGGTCTGCCGCAGTGCCACGGAGAGGTTGTAATCTTCGCTCTGATGATGCACCACGTGACCGCCCCAAAACAGGCTGATCGTATGCGCCATGCGGTGTTCCCAATAGTAACCGAGGTCGTAGAGGACAAATATCGCGGCAAAAGTCCACGCATTGGACGGCAAATCGAAAAGGCGCAAATTTTCGTACACCAAAACGTAAATACCGATTTTCAAAATCTTCAAGAATACGCCCGACACCTGCGACAGCGTCCCCGTACTGATGTTCGTCACCGCATCGTGCAGCCGGTAAGTGTGCTTTTTGGTGATGCGCTCGTAGATGAGTTCGACCGCCATGAGGAGGAAAAAAATCGGTATGGAGAGGATGACGGGATTTAACATGGTTGACTTTAGTTGGTGGTTGGTGGTTGGTGGTTGATGGTGGCGGTAGGGGTGATTTGTTAAACTTTTGAAATTATCCCGGTTAAAAGTAGAGACCCAAATCTATCAAACCTTTTCTTTCCGCAAATCGGTCAGAATTATTGAAACGAAATATGTGATTCGTACCCTTACCAATTTCAGTCAGACCAATTATTTCTGCTCCTACAAATTGAAAATGCCTATCCCAAGAATCTGTTCTTGGATTAAAAAAAGGAACGAGCAGGTTTCCGTCCGAAGTGATTGTAGCAATATCACTTCCTTTAAACCTGTTACAATTTAAACAAGAATAAGCTAAATTATTCAAGAGCGAACTTCCTCCATGCTTTTTACTGATTATATGGTCAATTTCGTAAGTAAAAACGTCGTATTCTTCAGGGAACAAGCAATATTCACACTTAAACGATGCACGTTTACAAACTTGCCTTCTCAAAGCTTAACTAATGTAGTTGTTCATCCTGCTTTATTTTTAGAGCTTTAATTTTAGCTATACGCATAATATGTCCAAAGAAAAGAAAAGCATCTAACTCCTCTTTCTCTTCTTCGGCAAGAGTTTGGCTTCTGTTCTTTTCTAAAAGCACTTCTGCTCTGCTCTGAACTTCCGGCGGCACTTTGTATTCGATAGCATTTTGAATTCCTGCCTTCAGGACAATGCCTGCTATTTCATTATGAAATACTGTTTGCATAAGTTATTGATTTTTATTTTTAGAACGAAAAACTATGAGACTCCGGTACTCACCGCCTCTCCCCCATTCCCAAAGGCGTCGCCGGCATCTCCTGCGGTCTCCTCCCCTGCGCCTCCGGCAATGAAACTGTCTCCAGATGCGGCAGCACTAATTTCGCAAAAATTTTACACTCCTCCAAATGCGGATAGCCCGAAAAAATGAAGGAGCGGATGCCCATTTCCCGGTAGCGTTGCAGCTTCGCCAAAATCTGCTGCGGATTGCCGACCAATGCCGCGCCGCAGCCCGAGCGAGCGCGACCGATGCCCGTCCACAGGTTGGGTTCGGCGTAGCCCTCCGTGTCGGCGAGGGTGCGCATGTCGGCTTGGCGAGAGACGCCGTAAGACTTGGCATCGAGGGCGCGTTCTCTGATTTCCTTGCCTTTTTCGGGTTCGAGTTTGGACATCAATTTGCGGGCGTAGGCACGGGCTTCTTCCTCCGTTTCGCGGACAATCATGTGAATGCGCAGACCAAAATCTACCTTCCTGCCGTAAGCTGCTGCCTTGTCGCTCATCGTTTGCATCAAGTCGCGGATTTTTTCTTCCGTCTCGGGCCACATCAGATAAACGTCGCAGTGCTCGGCGCACAAATCGACACCCGCCGGCGAATAACCGCCAAAATACAGCAGCGGACCGCCGTTTTGTTGGTAGGGTTTGACGGGTTCCGTCGGCAGTTTAATTTGATAAAATTCGCCCGCAAAATCAATCTCCTCCTGCGTCCACGCTTGCTTTAAAATCTCGATGACCTCGCGCGAACGGTTGTAGCGCGTTTCGGAGCTTTCCTCGGTGCCCGGCAGATTGGAAGAGATAATATTCACTGTTAAGCGTCCTTCCAAAATGTGGTCTAAAGTCGCTAAAGCCCGCGCCAACATCGGCGGGTGTACCTCTCCGCAGCGGATGGCCGCCAACAGATTGATATTTTGGGTCAGCGGTGCAACGGCGGAGGCAAAAGTCAGCGTGTCTTGCCCGACTTGATAAGAGGACGGACACAAAATATTGCGATAGCCGAGTTTGTCTGCGGTCAGCAATATTTCGGAAGCATTTTTCCAGTTGCTCTTATAGCGGTCGGGCATTTCGCCCAAAAAGTCGGTATCTCCGTTGCAAATCGGGGCAAACCAAGAGATTTCGGCACCCGTCAGATGCTCGGAGCGAATAACTATCTTTTTTTCTGACATAATTTAGCGAATTTTCGCTGTAAAGGTAAGCGTTTTACGCATTTTTGCGTTGTTATTCAGCAGCGTAAATCTTTTACCTGCTCCCGTTTGAAAAAAAACAAAAATATCGCCTCGTGAGAATTAAAAAACGTTTCGCTGTTCCCGCCGCTTTGGCTCTGATTTACCTCTTGGGGCCGCGTGCCTCTTACCCCGTTTTTGATGGAAAAATCAATGATTTGGGTTTAGGGATTTCGGACTTAAATACTTTCGTCGAAAAAAAATACGCCGACACTTTAAATCTGAAACTCGGCAACGAAGGCTACATTCAATGGGCGGGCGCACCGGGCGAAAAGACCGAATACAGCGTCATTTATCTGCACGGCTTCTCGGCGAGTCCGATGGAGGGCGACCCGATACACCGTGAGTTTGCGCAGCGATACGGCGCGAATCTGTATGTACCGCTGTTGGCGGGTCACGGGGTGAGCGATAAGGAAAGTTTTGAAAATTTGACGCCGAAAGACTTGATAGAAAGTGCCAAGGAAGCCATCGCCGTCGGCAATATTTTAGGCGAAAAACTGATAATTTTGAGTTGCTCGACGGGCAGCACTTTGTCGATTTATTTAACCGCCGAAAATCCCGAACGCGTACACGCGCAAATGTGCTACTCCCCCAACATCGACCTCGAAGACAAGACCTCCGTCCTGCTCACCAAGCCCTGGGGACTCAAACTCGCACAGACCGTCACCGGCAAAAAATACCGCCACGTCCCTCTCCCGCCCCGCTGTCATCCGTACTGGACGATGGACTACCGCCTCGAAGGCATCATTGCCCTTCGTGCCCTGCTCAATGAAACGATGCGCCCCGATATTTTCCGCAAAATCGACCAACCGCTGTACGTCGGCTACTACTACAAAAACGAAGAACAACGCGACAAGACCGTTTCCATTGAAGCCATGCAAGACTTTTTCGCACAAGTCAAAACGCCGGAAGCCCAAAAGCGCATACAGGCTTATCCCGAAGGCACGCACGTCATGCTTTCGCCTTTACAAAATCCCGACATTACTAAAGTAAGAGCCGAGACTTTCAAATTTGCGGAGGAAATTTTGAAATTGCAACCAAAAGAAAAAGCGGAAGAGGTAAAAGAGATTTCCGGGGCGGAGCAAGAGATTTGATTTGCTCTGCTTTTTCAGCCGGTCGCAACTTTAACCGGCTGAAAAACAGAACGAAGGTGATATATCCAAGCCAAGAGTTTTTCAATCACAAACCGGAAACGCACCTGTACATTGAGATGCAGTACAAAATCATGCCGCCGTTAACCTTTCTTTTTCCTAACTTTCAGTTTATTACGACAACGTATTCGCCTGCGGTTATTTCGAGTATTAAAAATGCGGTGGTTTTTGATTTGATTTCTAAGGAAACGGGGCGGGAGGAGGTTTTGGTTGTTGTGGAATCATTAATTTTGCTTGTGCGAGGAACGTAAAAAAAAAAACCTCACGCACCGCAGCACGTGAGGGTTTCTTTTAACGATTTTTCCGGTTCATTAATCCTTAACCGTCACAAATCTTCTCACAAACACCGTACCGTCCGTATTTTTCACTTGCAATAAGTAAACTCCCGGCGGGAAATCTGCCACGTCGATTGTGTTTATTCCTTTCTGAACCAACACAGATGATTTTTTTATCTGCCTTCCGTTTAAATCAGAAATCGAAATACTCTCTGCGCCGTCTTTCAAGATTTCAACTTTCAAGGTTTCGGAAGCAGGATTCGGAAAAATTCGTATAATATCGTCGTCATTTGTAGCGAGTGCTTTTTGCCGTATTTTCTCAATACCGTCCGACTCCGGCACGGAATAACCCTTAATCACATCATCCTGTGTACGAATAAAACAGAAACAATCGTACTCTACACGGACAAAAACTGTTCTCTCAAAATTGATACCTTCGGTTTCAGCAGAAAAAACAACAGATGAAATTTCTTCGGTAATAGGTTTCTCAACTTCCGTTTGCTTTGGATTTATTAAGTCTTGTGTTTCTTCATCGACTTCATTCGATACGGAAACCAAATACCTTACAACACCCTCGGCTTGGCTGTTTTCTGCGGAATAGTAAGGATTTTCCCACTCTACCTTTTTATCACCGTTTGCCATGTCAATCAGTGTGGGATTTTCTATCATATTATCGGCATCTGCTTCCATGGTTGCAGAACCCGAATCGCCCGGCTCAGTAAGTTGGTCTTCGCTATCGGATAAAGCGCCCGAGTGACAAAGCAGGAAAATCTTTTTGACTCTTGCATTACTGCTGTGCCTTATAACGGTCAAACCTTTGAACTCAAGCTGATTGCCGTTATCATCATAACCTAAAGGGAAATTGGCAAAAGACTTCCACTCTCTGTTTAGTCTTGTGTCATATCTTACCAACAGACGCGTTGCTCCTGAAAAAGAATTTACTTTTCCCCAAATTTCAAAAATATCATTCCCCGTATCATCAAACAAATAGATAGCATCTATTTTTGCGGAGTATCAAAATCAACTTCTATTGATTGAAAAGGTTGACCGGGATTGTCAGGGCTGCCGTCACAATTAAATTGCTCCCAAGACGGTTCCGTACCCGCAGTGAACCCCGAACCGAGAAGTACCTTGTTATTTTGTGACTCTAAGTCACACAAATCTAATCCGCTGTAATCAAAAAGACTTGCGGCAGCGTCGGCATCATCACAAGCATTAACAGATAAAACATCAAGAGTCAAATCGACCGTACAAACACAATTTTTTGTTTTTACACTCTTGCGGCACAAGTCTGTCATATAAACATGGTCTCCAAGGTCTTTAACGCCTCGAATGTAGATACTGTAATAATCACAAAATTTACTTTCTTCCTTTTGAAAATCCGTTATAGTGATTTCGCTGATATCCCCTCTGATATTATCGTCAAAAAGTACCAATTCAGAAATTTGCGGATTATCTAAATCTACCACGCTGCCACCGGGAGCATAGTAAACGATATATCTGTCCCAATCCTCGGTATCATCCACCGAAAGTCTGACGTGTCTGCACGTTTGGTATTCAACTTCTATTCTTTCCTCACATACCGTCGTCGGTAAACCGGGATTTTGGTAGGCAGCAGTCGAGATGAATACGGGCTTATCCGTGATAGTTATACTATTGCCTAAACTGCTCCACTTTCCCTTATCGTAGGGTGCTTCTAACTCAATCAAGGTCGAACTTGCTGAAATACCCTGTACGTAACCCGGCAGGTTTGCAACGGGTACGGTATGACTCTCTCCAAACTCGGGTGTCGGAAGCCACAAAGCATAAATTGTCTTTGTACCGGCTGCATCAGAAAACTTATAAATCTTTGTCGTCTTACTTTCCTGACCGTTGCTCAAAAGCTCATCGTAGGCTTCCAATTCCGTCGTACCCGATAAGACTTCCTTCATAGTTTTTGTGTAATAATAGGAAGGCTTCGGCTGGAAGCCCTTCGAAGGAGCATCCAACAAACCAGATTGTTTAAAGCGGTAGTCCCTGGTGCGATAATTAATAATACAAGGGTCGGCCGTATTTCTTATCGGTCCTCTAAACTCTTCCTCGTCTCTAATGCAAAATTGAATAACCTTGTCCCACTCGGCTTTTCTGACTTCCATGTAACCTCTGACCAACCAACGTGCCTGTGTTTCATAAATCACGTTCAAAACTTCTCTTTGATTTTTGCGACTCAAATCGTTCCAAAATCTTCTGACGTAAGGCATGACGTGTTGTCCGTTACTAATATCGGGGCCATTGGGCGAAGGAGTAATGTTTTGGTAAGTTCCTAAATCTCTTAAATTAAACGAACTGACTTCATTGCTGTTAATTATCGTAGTTTCGCAACTGCCGGGAGTACCTACATCCTCTCCCACGTCAATCGGTTCATCTAATGTTAGCTCATAAGAAGGCAGAGCAACACCGTCAGAAAAAGGATTAGTATCGTAACCAAATTCAGAAAGCCAAACATCTCTGTCTGCTAATCCCAAAGACGCAATATGTGCGTTCAGCGCTTCCAGTTTTGAGTATAAATTCGGGTGTCCTGTTTCATCCCCATCATTTTCTTCAGGGGCAAG
>JAHDCG010000012.1:0-29598 GCA_020629965.1 Saprospiraceae bacterium
CGGTTGACGGTTGACGGTTGACGGTTGACGGTTGACGGTTGACGGTTGACGGTAAAATACAGTTTTGAGGCATTGCAAACCATCCGAGATAACAAAAAACTAATTTTAAACGTTAATTATTTTTTGACAACGCGCGGGGTGCGAACGCATTGAGTACGGCGTTTTTGTTTCGTTAAAGACCCGTCAAGACAAGAACTCTCTTGCGCGGGAAAGCGTAACTTTGCCGCAGATAATACGTCAATCGGACAGAACTTAAAACTACGAGCAGCGGGTTGAATCCTTACTTACTCACAGGGTGACTCGAAGTCACCTTTTGAGTAAGTAAGGATTTGCCTCACGACTAAACTACGAATATCAGAACTTTACGCCTCGGCCGGCAAGCGGGGCGGTTCCGCTCACAAATTTTCCTTTTTATGAAATTTTTTCTTTCCCTCTGTTTTTTGGTGGTGACAAATTTGCTTTCCGCTCAAATCCCGGTCGGAACGCAAACGGACGAGCAGCCGATTCCGTTGGATAATCCTTCTTTCGAGGTTTTTCCGCGCTTGAGCTTTACGCCGTCGGGTTGGTACGACTGCGGCTTTCCGGGCGAGAGTGAAGTGGATGTGCATCCGGTGCCCGAAAGTGAATTTCAAGTGGACAAAACGGCTCACGCAGGCAACGCTTACATGGGAATGGTGGTACGCAAAAATGACACTTATGAAGCAGTCGGTCAGCGACTAAAACGTCCTTTGCAGGGTGGTAAATGTTATGAATTTACAATGCACCTGGCGCGCTCGGCGACTTACTTGAGTGCGCAAAGCGGCAGTAATCCGCTGACACCGCAGCAAAAAGTCAACTTCGCTACGCCTGCCAAACTCCGCATCTGGGGCGGCAACGGCTACTGCGCCAAGCAAGAACTTCTGGCGGAAAGCAGTCTGATTATCAATACGCGGTGGTTAGAGTTTAACTTCCGCTTCGAGCCGGCTTCCAATTACAGCTACATCGTATTCGAGGCGTATTACAAAACACCGACGATGTTCCCTTACAACGGAAATATTTTGTTGGATAACCTGCAACCGATTATTCCCGTGCCTTGCGAAATCGAAGATGTCCCCGAACCCGAGCCGGCGGACAAACCGATTGCGGTAAATGAACCGACTAAAAAGCCCGCAGTCCAAGACCCTTTCGCGCCGCCGGTTGTAGAAGAAACCAAACCGAAAGAGACCCAAACCAACCTCGGCGGTAAGGAAAAACGGGATTTAAAAATCAACCAAACGATACTGGTTAAAAACCTGCAATTCGACGCGGACAGTACGAAAATACCGCCGCGCAGCTACGAGGCAATGGCGGAGTTATTGGACTTTTTGACCGAAAACGACGACCTGACCATCGAGGTCGGCGGCCACACCAACGGGCAGCCCGCTAAAGCCTACTGTGATTACATCTCGACCGAACGCGCTAAATCCGTGGTTAATTTTTTGGTGCAGCGGGGCATCGACCCGAAGCGATTAACGCACAAAGGCTACGGTAAAGAAAAGCCGATTGCTACGAATGCAACGCTCGCCGGGCGGCGCAAAAATCAACGGGTGGAGATTAAGATTTTGGGGTTTGACAGGTGAGACGGTGGACGGTTTTACGGTTGACGGTGAACGGACGGATGCGTTTTTGAATTTCGATTTTGAATTCAAAAACGCATTTTTTTTAACAGAGTCCCGGTTTTAAAGACGTATGCCCCGTCCACCGTCCGACATCGACCGTCCACCGTTACAAAACCACATTCCTCGGCTCTCCTCGCAAATACGCCTTCACATTCTTCACCGTTTCCTCTACCAACCTCTCCCGCGCCTCCACCGCTGCCCAGGCGACGTGCGGCGTTATCAGACAATTTTTTAAGCCGAACAAAGGATGATTTTGCGGCGGCGGTTCTTGTGATAAAACATCGAGACCGGCGGCGGCAATCGTGCCGTTTTGCAGCGCAGTGCGCAGGTCGTTTTCGTTGACCAGTCCGCCTCTGCCCGTGTTAATCAGCACGGCGGAAGACTTCATTTTCTGTAAATTTTCCACACGGATAATGCCCGCGTTTTCATCCGTCAAAGGGGCGTGTAAGGTGAGGTAATCCGACTCTTGCAACAGGGTATCGAAATCGACAAATTCTACCCCTTCCGTAGCGTCGCGCTGCGGGTGTTTGTGCGTGCTGAGGACGTGCATACCGTAGGCTAAAGCGATTTTTCCGACCTGCCGACCGATGCGCCCGAAGCCGTAGATGCCGATGGTTTTACCGTAAAATTCATGTATCGGGGCGACGGTGTAGGAGAAATCGCGGTGTGCACTCCAGTCGCCGTTTTGCACGGTTTCGTGGTGTGCTTCGACCCGGTTTTGCAGGGCAGACATCAGCGCGAAAACGTGCTGCGCTACGGCATAGGTGCTGTATCCGCTGACGTTGCAGACCGTGACGTTTTGCTTTTCGGCAGCAGCGAGGTCGATGTTGTTGTAGCCCGTTGCGGTCAGACAAATGCACTTTAAATCGGGCAATTCTTGTAAAATATCCGCTCCGATTTTGGTTTTGTTGACAATAAGAATTTCGGCGTTTTCGGCTCTTTCCGGCAGCTCGTCGGGCGCGGTGAAGTCATGTATTTTTAAATCCGTAATTTTTTGTAAAGCGGAAAAATCGACGGGCGGTTGCCGCAAGGAGGCGGCATCGGTGACGACGGTAAGGGGCTTGCGGTCGGCGGTATTTTTGTCAGACATAAGCGGATGAGTAGGTTTAGTCGTTTAGTCGTTTAAACCTAAAAAACTGATATTCAGTATTTTAGTTACTTTTAAACAGACAGATAATTACGCAAACCTACTTAATTTTTACGAGCAAAAAAACCGCTTTTTGGTGACAAGTCAGACTTTATCGACTCAAGATATGAAATGTCGATTTTGAAAAAATCGCAATCCTCTCCCCTTTCCCCTCTCCCCTCTCCCCTCTCCCCTAAAAAAAAGAAAGCCTGCGCAGAACACAGACTCTCATTGAATAATATCGGCTAAATGTTAATTTTGACGCAAAGAAAGGATAAGAATTAACATATTCAACTTTTAACATATTTAATTTTTTACGCAGAATTTCCGGGCGTAATTTTCGACTCTTCAATCGGCACTCTAACTGATTGATGTACATACATTTATAAGCAAAAAGCAACACAAAAAAAAACCCGAACAAAAATTAATTTGCTCGGGATTTGATTTTACTTCGAGGAAGTAATGAGTAGATTTCCGTAAAAAAAGGAAAAATATATTGATTTGCTGTGAAATGTTTAAACGACTAAACGATTAAACCTTTAAACCTATTTACTCACCGTTATCAATCAAATCACTATTGATTTTACGTAGAGATTTTTGGCGCAAATTCAGTTTACTCTCCGCATCGGAAATTTTGGTTTCCAATTCTTCCATCTCCTTGCGATTTTCTTCATTTTCCTTCCGCAGTTTTTCGATTTCCTCTTCATTATCGGTGATGTCGTCTTTTAATTTTTCGCGGTCTTTCACCAAGTCTTCCAGCATTTCTTCCGTTTCGTCCACACGGTCTTTATAGTAATCCGGCAAAAATTCATTGATAAAATCAACGGTAATTCTTTTCAACTGACGGTATTCCTCGGGAAAACGTTCGCGTGAAATCGGTAAATCGTAACCGAAAGAACCAAAAACCGATAGCTCGGTGATGTCGCCTCTTTCGATAATTTTAGCGCGGAAATCAAGGGTTTTGTCGCTGATTTTTTCAATATCGACGCGGTCTGCGTACAATACGTCGCGGTTGCTGAACAATCCCGTACCTTTCATTTTGACATCGTAATTGTCTTTCATGTAATCTTCAAATTCCTCTTTCACTTTATCGGGACTCGGATTCATGGTGACGGTGACAGCAGGGTAAGTTTTTTCGTCGTAGTCCGTCATGCTGTTTTCGACGGTTAAAGATTGGGCATTTAAGAAAATCGTGCTTATGAAAATGAACAACAAGGTGCTCATTGTTTTGGTCAGAGTATTCATGTATAAATATTTTGTAAGGTTAGAAAATAAGCGACGAGCATTTTTTTTCTTTATTCGCTCGTGCGTTACATGAATAAAACGGGAGACCCTTACAAATGTTGACTTTTGGCTTTATTGTGACAGAACATCGCGCCCCGTCGATATTTTCGGCGTCCAGTAGCTGTTATCCGAGATATTATCTAAAACCACCCCCCGCGAAGAGGTGCTGTGAATAACGCGCAAACCGTCTCTGTCATTGGAATAGACGATACCGACGTGAAAAACATCGCTGTGTTTGGCGCGCCGAAAAAATATCAAATCACCCGGCTTCGACTTATAAGGATTGACGGGAAAACCGTTGCTTTCCTGCGCCCGCGAACTGCCCGCAACCGATACACCGTGCTCTCCCATCACATAACACACAAAGCCCGAACAGTCGAAACCCTGAGGATTTTTGCCGGCGTATTTGTAACCCGTACCCACGTATTTTTCGGCAAACTCGACTACCTCGTTACGCAGTCTGTTTTCCGATAAATCTGCCGTATTTTCCTGCCGTTTTTCGGTGCGTTCGCCCTTTTTGACGACCTCCGAAGCCCGCTGCGAAGAAGCACAACGCGCCAAAACAAAAGTGATGCAGAGAAACAGCAGCAGGGGAAATAAATTCTTGCTAATCATATAGTTGCATTGGTGAAAGATAAATACTTAACGACCTCTGTCTATCGAATGTTATGTGAGGCCTCGATGTTCCCGTGTCGCCACTTTTCGAGGGGCGAAAATTAACATTTTGCTAAGCTAAAACGTTGAGACAGAATAATTGACACTGCGAAAACCCTACACTTTAAATTAAACCTCATGCTGATATTAACTTACTTACTGCTTGCTTTTTGCATTACTTCGACACTTTTGTCGCTGTCTCGCAATCAAAAGTGGTGGATTCGTATGTTCGATTTTCCGTTTGCGCAGTTAACGGTGATGAGTTTGTTTTCCATCGTCGGTTTGTATTTTTTTTCGGATTTATCGGATTGGGTCGGCAAGGTAATTATGGGTTTGGCGGTCGCTAATTTTATTTATCAATGTGTCATTGTCATTCCTTACACACCCGTTTATCCCGTCATGGCGCAAAGCAATAAGAAGCCTGTCGGCGATATTTCAATTAGTTTGCTGAGTGCGAATGTGTTGCAATTCAACAAAAAGACTTCTCTGTTAAAGGACTTGATTTGCGAAAAAAATCCGGATGTGATTACGCTATTGGAAACGGACGATTTTTGGTACGAAGAGATGAAATATTTGGAAAAAGAATACCCGCACAACGTCACCGTGCCGATTGATAATACCTACGGTTTGCTGTATTTTTCGCGTTTGGAGTTTGCCAAACACGAGGTTAATTATTTGGTGGAAAAAGGCGTGCCTTCGGTCGATAGTGTGGTCAAAATGCGCAACGGGCAGCACGTGCGTTTGTTTGTAGTACACCCGCCGCCGCCGAGTCCGTCGGAAAACGAAGAGTCCGCGGAGCGCGACGGGGAACTGCTGATAGTCGGTAAAATGGTCAAAAAAGAAACCCTGCCCTGCATTGTCGTCGGTGACTTAAATGACGTGGCCTGGTCACACACGACGCGTCTTTTTCAGCGCACCGCCGATTTGCTCGACCCGCGTATCGGGCGCGGTTTTTTCAACACTTTTCACGCCGATTATCCGCTGCTGCGTTGGCCGCTCGACCACATTTTTCATTCCAATCACTTCCGCGTTGTCAGTCTGGAGCGTTTGTCACACATCGGCAGCGACCATTTTCCTATCTTTATCCATTTGAATTATGAACCCGAAGCGCAGACTGAACAGGAGTCCGAAAAAGAGGATGCGGAGGACAGAGAAGAGGCGCAGGAAAAAATTACTTATGCCTTAAATAAATCGCGGTCGTCTAATCTTCCATACTTTTTCCCGACCCTTTTTTCTTAGACTGCCACGGGAGTTTACCTTCAATTTCGACTTGCAGAGAAAAGCTCAAAAAGGTGCGAATCAATACAATAATCGCCAAAACCGCTACTTTATCTAAAGTAGGTTTGGTAATGACGGTAGCGATAATATCGCCGGCGACCATGATTTCCAAGCCCAACAGAATGGCTTTGCCGAGTTCGTGCCGCAGGTTGAGATAGCTGTAATCATTGGCTTTCAGCTTGCCTAAAAGATATTTTCCCAAGCAAATAACCACTCCGCCGGCGATAATCAAAACGCCGATGACTTCGATGCCGCGCGCGGCGTATTTCAAAAAATGCTCGATAACTCCCATACAATTTTGTTATTTTTATGCGTCATAATCAATGACCAAGACTTTGTCCGAATGCGGTTTCAAAATCTCAACGAAGGCTCGATATTTGGAATGCGGCAGGCAAATTTCGCGCCCCGCCTCGTAGGTAAAGGTGACGAAAAAAGCGTGGGTAAAGCCGGCGACCGGTTTTTTCGGAGCTTTTGTTGGGTCTCCGTCTAAGTCCTGAATTTCAAGGATATGATTCTTTAAATCGACGAAAATGCGCTGACCTTTTGTACCTGTTCGGCGGTGACGGTGGCTTTGAATTTAAAATGAACGACGCAGCGATGAGGCGTCCGGGTGCAGCCGAAGGTAAGTGTTTCCCCCCGGCACTTACATACCGGGTTGATGTGTTTTTAATACCAAAAAACTCACACCCCCAAGATCACATCCTGCAAATTATCCTCCTTCTTCAACTCCATTTTCTTACGCAACCGATACCGTCCCGCCTCCACCCCGCGCACCGAAATCGCCATCAACGGTGCAATTTCCTTACTGCTCAGATTCATGCGCAGATAAGCGCAGAGTTTCAAATCCGTCGGGCTTAGGTTTGCGTATTTCTCGCGCAGCCTGTCCACGAAGCCTTGGTGTACGCGGTTGAAATGATGCGCGAAGCGATCCCATTCGCTGTCGCTTTCGAGGTCGCGCTCGATGGTGCGCACGATTTTTTGCACATCGCGGGTTTGCAGGTCTTGGTTGCGAATTTTATCGACGACTTTGTTGAGGTCGGATTTAAGCGAGGTCAGGATTTCGCGCTTTTGCAGCAGGTGCAGCGTGGCGGTGGCAAGTTCCTGATTTTGGTGAGCGACCTCCGTTTCGAGTTGCTCGCGGCGCACGCGGTTGAGTTCGATTTCGCTTGCCTCGGCGCGTTTAAGGATGCGTTTTTCCTGTGCTTCAAATTCATTTTGCAGGTCATTTTTGGCGGCGGCAATTTTTTTCGTCTCGCGCTTACGCACAAAAAGCAGCAGTCCTAAACCAATCACGGCATATAAGAAGTAAGCGGGCGCAGTCAGATACCACGGCGGGCGAATGGTGAAATCCAAACTCGCAAATTCACTTACCACCCCGGCGGCATTGCGGGCGCGCACCGAAAAAGTGTAGTCACCGTGCCGCAGATTTTGGTATTCCCGCTCGCTTTTGGTCGTCCATTCGGAAAGGCGGTCGGAGAGGCCTTCGAGTTTTACCTGAAATTCTACCGCCTCGGGATTGCGATACGAGGTCGTCCCGAATACAAAACGCAGTGAATTTTCCGCACTCGACAGCTCGGGTATTTCCGCAATTGTCGTTCCGCTGCGCAGCAGACTGTCTTGCTCGCTCGTCAAATAAACGGCGCGCAAAAGCACGCGCGAGTTAAAATCAGAGTTGTTGTATTTTTCGGGATTAAAATGAATAAAACCCTTTTCCGCCCCGAATATCACATTGTTTTTATCATAAGGATAGACAAACTCGAAGCCGCCCGTCAGTTGCCCGCTCATCTCCGGGAAGGTCTCGGAATCTACATTGACATTCAGTCCGTCATTGGTGATGAGGAGCCGCCCGACCGTTTCGCCGGCGGCAAACCACACATTGCCCGCCGCGTCCTCTTTCAGCATTTTGATGCGTCCGTATTTTTCCAAAATATCATTGTAACCCTCCGCTTCCGCAAATTTATCGCTCTCCGCGTCGTAGCGATACACGCCGCTTTCGCCGGCAAACAAGACCTCATTGCGAATGCGAAAAGCGTGGTTCAGATTATCGGAAGGCAGACCGTCGGCGGCACCGTATTTGCGCACTTCTTTCGTCGTAAAATCGGTGTTAAAATCCACTCGGTAAACACCCCGGTAGGGGTGCGCCATCCACACGCGCAGCGGCGACGCCTTCGCTAAAATACGCGATGACTCCTTCAAATTTTCGACGTTGCGGTAGCGTTCCCAATTATTTCCGCTTTGCCGAAAAACCGTCATACCGCCGTAATGCCCCGCCAAAATGTGTGTCGCATCGAGCCGCACAAAATCCCAAGTGCCGTGCGCTTCGTAAAACCGGCGCACCGTCGTCTTATCCACGGCAAAGGCTCCGGTATGACTGCCGAGCAGCAGGTCGTTTCCCTCCGTGTACAGTCCCCACACCTGCCCTTCCGCGCCCGCTACGGGAGCAAAATCGCCGGTCGCGCGGTAATACAAACCATTAGAATTTCCGAGGTATAGCACGGAGTCTTTGACCGCAGCGGTATAGCCCGTGCCTTCCAAATCGCCGTCCGGGTAGAGGTAAGTGTAAGGCGAATTGACTTCGACGTAGTCGATACCGTTGTCGGTGCCGAGCCACAGATTGCCCGCAGCGTCGATACCCACGGCAAGTACAATCGAGTTTTGCAGCCCTTCTTTTCTGCCGATCAGTTTTTGCTGTTGCAGATTTTCGTCCGTCAGCAGCAGTCCGTCGGGCAGCAGACCGAAAGCATAGCGACCGTCGGGTAATTTTTTTGCCGAATAAACCGTTCGATTTTTCAGCCAATTCAAATCCGAGTCCGCGTATTTTTCCAATTTTCGCCCGTCAAAAATGTAAAAGCCGCCTTTCAAAGTAGAAATGAGATGCGTATTATTTTGAAAAGGTAAAAACGCCGTTACTTCCGATTCCGGTTTCATACCGTAGTCCGTCAGTTCGTATTTTTCGCCGTCAAATCTAAGCAAACCCTGATACGCATCGTGTACATAAACCGTGTCGTTCATCACGCCGAGATGATAAATCGGACCGCCCGAATCATACACGCGCATCGTCTCGCCGCGCCATTGAAAAAGGTGGCGATTGGTGCGAAAAAGCACGGCATCATCCTGTACCAAAATATCCCACACGTCGGAAAAATTGCGGTACGCTTCGGGTACTTTTTCGGTGAGAGAATAATAGCGCAGAGTGCCGTTTTCGGCGGGTGCAAACCAACCCGCCTCGCCTTGTCCGCCGACGTAGATTTTTTCACCATCGATGGCTAAAGAACGCACGATAGTCCGATTGGGCAGCGGGTGTTTTTGCCAGCGCACGCCGTCGTATTCGAGCAGACCTTCGTTATTCGCGAAATAAAACAAACCCGAAGCCGATTGTGCCGCCTCCCAATTTTGAGTACCGCCGTTATATTCTTTTTTGGAAAAATTGCGCACGGGCAAATCACCGGTAAACGAGACTTGACCGTTGAGAAATAATGCGCAAAAGAGTAAAAATAAGAATATTCCTGATTTCATAACGCTGTTTAATAATTTGTGCGAAGTTTATTAAAAAAACTTACTTGTCGAAGTCTAAAACCAAAAATGTCGTAGTAATGTCGTATCAATTTGTGTCGGACGAGAGACTCGTGTAGTTATTAGCGTAGCTTTTTAATCGTCTTGCAACCCTTTATCCGCTTACCTTTGTCTTGTATTCAAAAAACACCTCTCCCTTTTAAAATTTGTGAGTTCGGCGTATGCTGTTGTAGTACGCGTTTTCGGTATCTGCCGAAATTAAAACCGGAAACTCATTCTCTCCTGTTCAGAAAAAACTATACAAATCGACATGCGGCTTTTCAGAATCCGGTAAGGTGTCTGACGCTTTTGTAATAAGCAATCGGAAGACTAAAGAACTACCTTACAATCAATAAAAAGAAGCGTCTGACACCGTTTCTCAAAGATAAATGTCAGATTTCCAAAAACCGGCGTCAGACGCTGTTTTTGCTCAAAGAGTCGATAAAATCAAATCTTTTGACTTTTCTCAAAGAGAGCGTCAGACGCCTAAATAAGAACAGAGGAATTCTATCTACACCTTTCCTCCTCAACAAAATAAAATCATGAAACGAAGTTTACTTTTTTGCCTGCTTTGGCTGTGCATCGGCACGACGGGTTTCGCACAGATGACTGTGACGGGCACGCTGACCGACGCGACGGACGGCGAGCCGCTCATCGGGGCGACCGTTTTGGTTAAAGACAGTTCGACCGGTACCGTTACCGAGTTCGACGGTTCTTATTCTTTAGAAGTGCCCGACGGCAATGCCGTGCTTGTATTTTCTTACACCGGTATGCAAACCGTCGAAGAACCGGTGGGCGGTCGCACTACCATCGACAAGGCACTTTCTTCCGACGCGGAGCTGCTCGAAGAGGTCGTCGTTATCGGCTACGGCTCGCAAAAACGCAGTCAAATTACCGGTGCGGTAGGTGTGGTCAATGCCGAGGAACTGACGGACGGCGCGAATGTACGCGTGGACCAAGCCTTGCAGGGAAAAGCGGCGGGTGTCTTGGTGACGCAGAATTCGGGTTCACCCGGCGCGGCGGCCTTGCTGCGTATTCGCGGTATTTCGACCATCAATGACGCCAGTCCGCTCTTCATCGTGGACGGGGTGCGCGTGGAAGGCATCGACTACCTTAACCCCAACGACATCGAGACGGTGAGTGTATTGAAAGATGCGGCCTCGGCGGCTATCTACGGTGCCTCGGCGGGTAACGGGGTGATTTTGATTACGACTAAAGGCGGGAAATTTAACCAAGTCGGCAAGGTCAGCTACGAAGGTAACTTCGGCATCCAGACCGTAGGTCGCAAGCTCAACTTGCTCAACGCGAGCGAGTACGCGCTCATTCAAAACGAGGCTTACGTGGCGGCCGGCAACAGACCGCTGCCCGAGTTCAGTAATCCGGCGGCTTTGGGCGAAGGTACGGACTGGCAAGATGCTATTTTCGGCGATGCGCCGATGGCGAGTCAGCAGCTTGCTTTCAGCGGCGGCAGCGAGACGAGTTCTTACTTGGTTTCGGGAAATTATACCTTGCAGGAAGGTATTATCGGTGCCGACATCGGCGAAAACAAGTCGCGTTTCGAGCGTTACACGGCGCGTTTTAACAGCAATCATAAACTGAAAGATTGGTTGAACATCGGAAACCGCCTGAGCTACACGAATTTTAACCGCAACGCACTGGCGGAAAACAATCAGTTTAACTCACCCGTCATTCGTGCCCTCAATATCGACCCGGTGACACCGGTTTTCAAAAATGACGGCACTTACGCTTACTCGCGCTACGCGGATACCGACATTGCCAATCCGGTCAATGCCATCGAGCAGACTTACAACACTTGGACAAATAACCGCGTGGTCGGTAATATTTTTGCGGAAATCGAGCCGATTAAAGGTTTGAAAATTCGTTCGGATTACGCCGGCGATGTTTCGTTTGCACGAGAAGATATTTTTCTGCCGCGCTTTGATTTGAGCCGTGATACCATGTTGAGCGACGCGCCGGCGGCAGAAAAAAATCTGATAAATACCGTGGTTGCCAATCGTTACATCTGGACGGGCTGGCAGTGGGAAAATACGATTAATTACACTTTCAACGTCGCTGCCCGCAATACTTTCAATATCTTGCTGGGTACGACGGCGCGCGCCAATCGCGGAAACGTGACGGGTGCCTCCGGCACTAATCTGCCGAATAACGACCCCGATTTCGCGTTTATCAATAATACCATCGACTTAGAAAACCGCCGCTCTTTCGGTTACGTTTTTGAAGGTGCGGGTTCTTCGATTTTCGGACGAATTTTGTACGATTTCGACGACCGCTATAACATTACGGCGAGTGTGCGCCGCGACGGTTCTTCCCGCTTCGGCCCCGGCAATCGCTTCGGTATTTTCCCGGCGGCTTCTTTCGGTTGGAATATCACCAACGAAGACTTCTTCAACGTCGAGCAAATCAGTCGCGCCAAACTGCGCGCCTCGTGGGGGGTCAACGGTAATGACCGGATTCCGGATTTTCAATTTTTGACCGTCATTCAGCCCGGTCAAAATTACGTTTTCGGACCTACGGAAAGCATTACTAACGGCAGCACGCCGATTACCGCTTCCAATCCCGACATCAAATGGGAGGAAAGCACGCAGACCAACATCGGTTTGGATGTGGAATTATTTGACGGAAAAGTGGAGTTGATTGCCGATTATTTCAACAAAAAGACCATCGACATGCTCTACGCCGTGCCGATTCCTTTCCACGTCGGTGCCGAGCCGGGCATTCAAAACATCGCGGATATGGTGAACACCGGTTGGGAATTTACCGCCAATCACCGCAACCGCATCGGCAAAATCGAATACAACGTCGGCGGTAACGTCACTTTTACCGACACCGAAATTACGAGTCTCGGTAACGGCGCCGAACCCATTTTCACGGGTCGCATTCAGTCCGCCAACGCCAATGCCATTAAAACGGATGTCGGTCTGCCGCTCGCCGCTTTTTGGGGTTACCAAACCGATGGTCTCTTTCAAAATCAAGCGGAAGTAGATGCACACGCTTTCCAAAACAAAGACACCGCGCCCGGCGATATCCGCTTTAAAGACCTCAACAACGACGGCGTGATCGACTCCGAAGACCAAGGTTTGCTCGGCTCCGCGCTGCCCGATGTGACTTTCGGTTTTAATGCGGGCATGAAGTTTATGGGCTTTGACATCGCGGTCGGTTTTTACGGTACGGCGGGCAACGAGATTTACAACAACACGACACGCTACGACTTCATCTACGTCAACCGCCCGAATACCGTCCTCAATCGCTGGACGGGCGAAGGCACCTCGAACAGTGAGCCGCGCGTCAACATTGAAGACCCCAACCAAAATGCCCGCATCAGCGACCGTTTCATCGAAGACGGCAGCTTCCTGCGCATGCGTTCTTTGGAGTTGGGTTACAATCTGCCGGCGGTAATTTTGCAGAAAATCCGCATGTCAAAAATCCGCGCTTACGTGCAGGGTACCAACCTCGTCACGTGGACAAACTACTCGGGCTACGACCCGGTCATCGGTCAGGTCAACCCGGGTCAGGGTCTCGAAATCGGTATCGACTACGGTTTTTACCCGACGGCGCGCGGCTTCCTGGTGGGTTTGCAGGCGGAGTTTTAATGAGAGATTTTAGACGTTAGACGTTAGACGTTGGATGTTAGACATTAGACGTTAGACTTGGTAGGTGGTTATTTAGAAATGACTGCATAAACCTTAAATAAAACAAGGTTTTGCTCACAGAAAATCGCACAAGTCAAAGTGGCAGTCTAACGTCTAAATTCTAACATCTAAAGTCTCTTTTTTTAAAAATTAAAAAAAAACAAAAATGACATATATCAAATATTTCCCCGTAGTAATGCTGCTTTTGGCTTTGGGCTGCAGCAAAGATTTTATCGAAAAAGAGCCTTTGGTCGGTACGCAGGAAACCGTTTTTTACCAAACGGAAGAAGATGCGATTTTTGCCGTTAACTCCGCTTATGCGGCTTTGCAATTCGAGATGAGCGGCGCGGGACACTTCCGTTGGTTTTGGGGCGACATCATGAGCGATGACAGCACCAAAGGCGGCTCGGGTCCCAACGATGTAAACGATTTGTTACTTTTGGAAACCTTTGCCGGACCGACGAATACCGACCTTCTGGAGTCGGAATGGCGGGCGGATTATACGGGCATCTATCGGTCGAATGTAGTTTTGCAAAAAGTTCCGGACATTGAAATGGACGAAACTCTGAAGGCGCGTATTTTGGGAGAAGCCAAGTTTATTCGTGCTTACTTTTACTACCAACTGGTGACGATTTTCGGCGATGTACCCTTAGTTTTAGAACCTTTGGCACCGAGTGAATATCAAATCGGTCGCACGCCGAAAGCGGAAGTTTGGGCGGCGATTGAGCAAGATTTGCGTGAAGCGAGCGAGGTGTTGCCTTTCCGCAGCGGTTACAGTGCGGCGAATACGGGTCGGGTTACGAAAGGCGCGGCGCAGGCAATGCTGTTGAAGGCTTTGCTTTACCAACAAAAATTCGGAGAGGCACAACCGCTTGCCGAAGAGATCCGCGACTCGGGTGAATACAATCTCTCCGAGAGATACGAAGATATTTTTACGCAGGAAGGTGAAAACGGACCGGGTTCGGTCTTCGAAATTCAGTACATGAACGCCTCGGGCGGTAACTGGGGCTACAATCAGCAAAACGAAGGTACGTTTACCAACGTTTTCCAACGCGCACGCGGTCAGTTCGAGGGCTTCGGTTTTAATATTCCGACGCAGGAATTTGTACAGGAGTTCGAGCCGGGCGACCCGCGTCTGCGCGCTACCGTTTTCAGCGAAGGCGATGCGATGGGCGACCGCGGTATTTTTACCAAAGAGGCGACCGGCGGTTTTCCGCACGACTACTACCCGAAAAAGTATTTCAACAATGCTTCGGAAGCCGCGCCTTTCGGCGACCAAGCTCCCAACGGTCTCAGCAACGACCGCGTCATTCGCTACGCCGATGTACTCTTGATGCTCGCGGAAGCTGCCTATCACAACGGCGACGAAGACACGGCACGCGCCGCAGTCAATGCCGTTCGTGCCCGCGCCCGCATGTCGGCAACGCAGCCGGTTTTGTTACCGATTGCCTCTACGGGTCCGAATCTTTTGCAGTCAATCTACCACGAACGCCGCGTAGAGTTGGGCTTGGAAGGGCATCGCTTTTTTGATTTGGTACGCCAAAATCGCGCAGCGGAAGTCTTAGCGGACGAAGGATTTACGGCAGGAGTACACGAGGTTTTCCCGGTGCCGGACTCGCAGATTCAGGCGACGAACGGGGAGATTGTGCAGAATCCGGGATATTAGACGATGTACGATTTACGATTTACGATTTACGATTTACGATGTGAATGCGAGGCTTTGGGGTAGTTCAGTTTTTTGGGGTGTTTTTTCGGAAAAATAAAAAGCAAGGAATAAAGCAGAAAATCGAAGTAAACACTATCCTCAAGCGATTCGTAAATCGTACATCGTAAATCGTAATTTTTTAAAAAAATAAACTAACAGTTATGTTTTACAAATATACTTTTTTCACCTTATTCGCAATTTTGTTTCTCATTGCTTGCGAACCGAGTATCGATCCGGAAATCGAAGTGCCGACGGCGACGACTTCGCCCGAATTTTCCTTTGAGTTTGCTGCCGACAATCCGAATGCGGTGGTGTTTACGGATAATTCTACGGGCTTTTTCGACCGTCTGTGGGAATTTCCCGGCGGTACACCGAACAGCGCGTCTTTTCGTTCGGACACGGTTTTTTTCGGCACGGCGGGCAGTTATGAAGTGACACTTTACGCCTCGGCGAATGACGGCAGCGGGGTGGCTTCGACAACGCGCATCGTCAACATCGACGCGGATGCGGAAGTGACTTGCGACCCGACGGTTTCTTTGCTGACGGGTGACTGCGGTGAGTCGGGCAAGTGTTGGATTTTTTCTCGTGTGGGCGGGGCGATTTCCGTGGGTCCGGTGCCGGGTTCGGGTGAGTGGTACAGTTCCCCCGCCGACGGTTTGGTGGAAGACCAGTATGACGACCGCTTTTGTTTCTTCTTTGACGGGGCGACCTTTGAATATTTGAATAACGGTCTGACTATCAACCCTTTCAACGGGTACGTGGCGGAGCCGTTTGAACTGCCGCCCAACCAAACGTGGACTTTGACGCCCGGCGGCGGCGAGGAAGGCGGCGATTTGCTGACGGTGCCGGAAGGTGCGTTTTTGGGTGTGCGGGACACGGAGCCGGAATACGAAATCGTGACTTTGACCGAAGAGGAACTGGTGGTGCGCAGCCGTATTTTGGATGCGGATGAAGGGTGGTTTGAGTTGTATTTTGTGGCGCAATAAAGTTTTTAGGTTGGGGAGTTGAGAGATTGGGGGGGGCACGGCTTTTTAGACAACTAACTGCCTCAACCCTTCATCAAAAGCAACAAACAGAAAACATCATTCAACAATAAAGAGAAAGCTATGCTCGCTAAGATAGTCTTGTCCGGTCTGGTTGCGGTGACGCTGATATTTCAATGCAGCCGTACGGTTACCGGTTTTTCGGAGTCTGCCGACGGCGCGAAAATGCTGTGGTCGGATGAGTTTGACTACGAAGGTGCGCCGGATGCCGCGAAGTGGGATTACGACCTCGGAGACGGCTGCCCGCAAATCTGCGGTTGGGGAAATGAGGAGGAAGAATACTACACGAACAAAAAGGAAAATGTGCGGGTAGAAGACGGTTTTTTGGTGATTGAAGCCCACGCAGAGCCGACGGAAAACAGTAATTTTACCTCGGCGCGTTTGGTCAGTCGCAACAAAAACGATTGGAAATACGGGAAAGTGGAAGTCCGCGCAAAATTGCCGCAAGGACTCGGCACTTGGCCCGCCGTGTGGATGTTGCCGACCGAAAATAATTACGGCGGTTGGCCCAAATCGGGCGAAATCGACGTCATGGAACACGTCGGCTACGCCCGCGATACGGTCTATGGCACGATACACACCCAATCCTTTAATCATACGAACGGCACACAGAAAGGCGGAGCGGTTTTCGCGCCGACGGTAGAGTCGGAATTTCACATTTACACGCTGAACTGGACGCCGGAAAAAATGGAATGGTTCATCGACAACGTGCATTATTTCACCTTTGACAATGAACACAAAACCGCAGATGAGTGGCCTTTTGACCAAGATTTTCACTTGCTGATAAATTTGGCGGTAGGCGGAAAATGGGGTGGTAAATACGGGGTGGATAAAGCGGTTTTTCCGCAGCGGTTTTTGGTGGATTATGTGCGGGTTTATGAGAATGGTTGATGGTTGATGGTTGTCGGTTGTCGGTTGTCGGTTGAAAATATATAACGGTACGTTAAATTCATAACCTTTTCAACGGTTACTGCCTTTAATTAAAAAGAACACAATAAAAATTTATATGAAAAATTTATCTCTTGCTTTTTTGTTCATTTTCGCTCTCTTCAGTTGTAAAGACGATGACGGCGCGCCCGAAAATCCGCAGGCTTTGCAGCCGACTGTTTCGATTGCCGATGTGACGGTGACGGAGGCGGACGAAGACTTCGACACACAACTGACGATTTCTTTGAGTCGTGAATTTTCGGCACCCGTGGTGCTGACCTACGCTACGGCTGACGGAGAGGCATCGGGATTGAGTGACTTCGAGCGAACGGAAAATGCGGAACTCATCATTCCCGCAGGCAGTACGGAAGGCACGGTCACTGTGCGTATTCGCGGCGACGAGGCGGAAGAAATGACGGAAACTTTCGAGGTTTTAATCTTAAATGCCGTTAATGCCACGGTCGAACGCAGCAGGGCAACAGTGACTATTCTCGACGATGACGACCCGGACAGTAACGTTTTGCAAATTCCCGAAACGGGTTACGAAACTCCCGAAAGTTACGAAGGGATGCAGTTGGTCTGGGAAGATGACTTCGACGCGGCGACCATCAATCAAGACGATTGGACTTTTGAAATCGGCACCGGAAACAACGGCTGGGGCAACAATGAGTTGCAGTACTACCGCGCGGAAAATGCCTACATTGCACAGAGTGACTATCTGGTCATCGAAGCCAAAAACGAGGCTTTCGGCGGTTCGGATTACACCTCGACGCGCATGATCACGCAAGACAAGCAAGAGTTTCAATACGGTCGCATCGACATTCGTGCGGTGCTGCCGGAGGGTCAGGGCATCTGGCCGGCACTGTGGATGCTGGGCGAAAACTTTCAGGAAGTCGGCTGGCCGCAGTGCGGTGAAATCGACATAATGGAGCTGGTCGGTCACCAACCCAACCGCGTACACGCCACGGTACACTACCCGAATGCGGACGGTAATCATACTTTTACCGGCACCTCTGACGCCCTCACCGGCGGAGCGAAATTTTCGGATGAATTTCATGTTTTTTCTCTGATTTGGGAAGAAGATAAAATGGAATTTTTGCGCGACGGTGAAGTATATCAAACGCTTACACCGGACATTCTCGCGCCGGGTCAGTATCCGTTTAACCACCCGTTTTTCTTCATTTTTAACGTAGCGGTCGGCGGTCAATGGCCCGGTAGCCCGGATGCTTCGACGTCTTTTCCGCAGCGCATGATTGTGGATTATGTGCGGGTTTTTCAGGAGTCTTAAGACGTTAGATTTTAGATTTTAGACGTTAGATTTGTTGCATCTTCGGTTCGATATTTAAGACCTTCCAAACAAATATTCTAATCGCCTCGATTTGCTCTGCGGAGTGGTCGGGGCGATTTTTTTTTGGCGGGCGTTTATCCGTGAATTTACCCCGGCACTAACGTACTATGAGTGGCAAGCCGGGCCGAAGTGCTTCGTGCCGGTGGCACTTGGGAGTCGGTTTTCGGAAACTGCATCCCGGCACCAGCATACTTTGAGAGGTAAGCCGGATTGAGAGATACCATGCCGGTGGTATTCTATTCAGAGATGAGGTTTTATTTTCACATAGGTGTAGAGTCATGTTTAGTCAAAGCGAGAAAAAATCCAAACTTGTCCCGTACTTTAGTCGGGAAAGTCTTGTTTATCCTGTCCGGAAAATCTTGCATGTTTATCAAAGTCCAAAAAATCCTGTCAATCCTGTCTAAAAAATTCGTTTTCTTTGTCCTCATTTACAAATCATTCTCACAAATCTTACCCGATGAAAAATCCGTGCTTTTACCTGCTCTGTTTTTTGTTTTTACAAAATAATCTCAACCTCACCGCACAAACCGACGACCCGCGCTACCCTGCCGATAAAGAGACTTTTCCGTTCGGGATTGTAGAAAAAATCGACTCGAAAATACTCGATGAGCAGCGGACGCTGAATATTTACCTGCCGGCGGCTTATCATTCGTCGCCCGACTCGACGCGCACTTTTCCCGTGGTTTATGTTTTAGACGGCTCTTACAACGAAGATTTTCCGCACCTCGCGGGGCTGATGCAGTTTATGAATATGTACGACATTGCGCCGCAGTCGATTGTGGTCGGCATTGCTAATACAGACCGCAAGCGGGACTTTACGCACGCGGTAAAAAATAAAAGCTACCTGAAAAATACGCCTACGGGCGGCGGGTCGGAGGCATTTATAAATTTTTTGGGAAAAGAATTGCAGCCGTTTGTAGAGAAAAATTACAAAACGAACGGAGAAGCAACGCTCATCGGGCAATCTTTAGGCGGCCTGTTGGCGAGTGAGGTGTGGTTAAAAAAACCGCAGCTTTTTGATAATTATATCATCGTCAGCCCCTCGCTGTGGTGGGATGACGAGCGATTGGTAAAGTCGGCGACCGTCAAGCAAATGCAGGCGATTAAAGAAGATAAAAAAGTTTTTTTGGCGGTCGGTGACGAGCACTGGATTATGCGACAAACGGCCGACCAACTCTCGCATCCGCTGCGGGCGGCGGAAAACAAGAAAATCAAGTTTACCTACGAGTTGTTTCCGAACGAAGACCACGCCACGATTTTGCACCGCGCGGTATATCGCGCTTTCGAGGTGTTTGGCAAGGAATAAAATTTTGGTTTAAAATCGCCACCGTCGTCTGTAAAATTCCTGTTAATCCTGTCCGATTTCCCCCTTCCCCACCCGCAAAAGCCGTATTTTTGCGCCCGCTTTTGAAACTTTTTGTCGTCGAACGACGGTTAAAAAGTAAATGCAAGTGTAATCGAGGTAAATCGGTTTTCGGTAAACCGGATTTTTTCTTGCGGATTAGCTTCTCGACTGAAGTCGAGGCTACGGTGCGGGCAAACCGTCCACCGTAAAACCGTCCACCGTCCACCGTTTAAAAAACCACAACATGGTAAAAATAGGCAACGTCGAACTCGGAGAATTTCCCCTTTTGCTCGCCCCGATGGAGGATGTGAGTGACCCGCCCTTTCGTGCGCTGTGCAAGGCGGAGGGCGCGGATATGATGTACACGGAGTTTATTTCCGTGGAAGGATTGATACGTGATGCCACCAAAAGTGTGGA
Organism: Saprospiraceae bacterium; assembly: GCA_020629965.1. Taxonomy (GTDB): domain Bacteria; phylum Bacteroidota; class Bacteroidia; order Chitinophagales; family Saprospiraceae; genus JAHDCG01. Next base: position 19,967 of record JAHDCG010000012.1, read on the forward strand.
AAAACTGGATATTTATCCCTACGAGCGACCCATCGGCGTGCAAATATTCGGGGCGGAAATATCGAGTATGATGAAAGCGGCGGAGATTGTCGAAAATGCCGGACCGGAGGTTTTGGACATCAACTACGGCTGCCCGGTCAAAAAGGTAGTCAGTAAGTTTTGCGGCGCGGGTATTTTGCAGGACATTCCGCGTATGGTGGAACTGACGAAAACCGTGGTCAATTCTACCAACTTGCCCGTTACGGTCAAGACCCGCCTCGGCTGGGATGATAGCACGATAAAAATACAGGAAGTCGCCGAACGCCTGCAGGATGTCGGCATTCAGGCACTCAGCATTCACGGGCGCACGCGCAAGCAAATGTACAAAGGCGAGGCGGACTGGACGGAAATCGGTAAAATCAAAGAAAATCCGCGCATTAAAATTCCGATTTTCGGCAACGGCGACATCGACAGCCCGCACAAAGCCGAGGCATACCGCAACCGCTACGGCGTGGACGGCATCATGATTGGTCGCGCAAGTATCGGCTACCCGTGGATTTTTCGAGAGATTAAACACTACTTTGCGACGGGCGAAATTATGGCTCCGCCCTCCATTCACGAACGGGTCGCGGCGGCGAAAAAGCACCTGACGTTCAGTCTGGAATGGAAAGGCCCGGTGGTCGGCGTGGTCGAAATGCGCCGTCACTATACCAATTATTTTAAAGGCTATCGCAATATCAAAGAGTACCGCTCGCGCTTGGTCTCGACGATGAACCCGGAAGAATTGTTTAATATTTTGGATGAAATCGAGCAGGTGTATGCGGGGGAGGCGTCGCTGTTGGTGTGAGGTGTTGAGGAAAAAGGAGAGAGGAGAGAGGTTAAGTGAGTGCTTAGATTTCTTCTCGTCTTCAGCCCCCTAACCCCCGAATCGGGGGAACTTTCTCCGCTCTCAATTCTGCGGTAAAACCGGCGCATTTGCTTTTATTCCTAAGGTGCAGCGAAAGAACTGTTGCCGCCATCAACTACCAACTATCATCTACCAACTAATTTCCACCAACCACCAACCATCATCTACCAACCAACCGAAGTGATTTTCAACATCAAACCTTACGAAAGAGATATTTTTAACCTGCTGAGCGAATGCGCGGCGGAACTCGACGTGCCCGCCTACGTCGTGGGCGGCTATGTGCGCGACCGTCTGCTGGCGCGCGACTCTAAGGATATGGACATCGTGTGTGTCGGCAGCGGTATCGAGTTGGCGAAAAAGTTGGCCTCGAAGCTGCGCCCGCGTCCGCGCGTGACGGTTTACAAGCGATTTGGGACGGCAATGCTGCGGCATAAGGATTTGGAAATCGAATTTGTGGGGGCGCGCAAGGAAAGTTACCGCAGTGACAGCCGCAAACCGACGGTGGAAAACGGCACTCTGGAAGACGACCAAAATCGCCGCGATTTCACCATCAATGCCCTCGCCGTCAGTCTGAACGAACGTGACTTCGGCACCATCATCGACCCGTTTAACGGACTGAAACACCTCGAAGAAAAACGCCTGAAAACGCCTTTGGAACCGGGCAAAACCTTTTCCGATGACCCGCTGCGCATGATGCGCGGTATTCGCTTTGCGTCGCAGTTAAACTTTGAATTGGACGCGGAGACTTTGGCATCCATCAAGCACAATCGCAACCGCATCAGCATCATTTCCAAAGAGCGCATTACGACGGAATTGAATAAAATCATTCTTTCGCCGCTGCCGAGTGTGGGTTTTAAATTGCTGTTCGATACAGGTCTGCTGCATTTGATTTTTCCCGAAATGGCGAACCTCTACGGCGTGGAAGTGCGCAACGGCAAGGGACACAAAGACAATTTTTACCACACGCTCGAAGTGCTGGACAACATCTCCAAGCACACCGACGACCTGTGGCTGCGCTGGGCGGCAATTCTGCACGACATCGCCAAGCCGCCGACCAAACGCTTCGAACCCCAGCACGGTTGGACTTTTCACGGACACGAAGCCCTCGGGGCGGCGATGGTGCCGCGCATTTTCAAGAAGCTGAAACTGCCGCTCGACCACAAAATGAAGTACGTGCAGAAGCTGGTGCGGCTGCATTTGCGTCCGATTTCGCTGACCAAAGAAAATATTACCGACTCGGCTATCCGCCGTCTGCTTTTCGATGCGGGCGACGATTTGGAAGATTTAATGACGCTGTGTTCGGCGGATATTACCTCCAAAAACCCGAAAAAAGTACGCCGCTATCTCGCCAATTACGAGCTGGTCAAAGAACGCCTCATCGAGGTCGAAGAAAAAGACCACCTGCGCAACTGGCAGCCGCCGATTTCGGGCGAAATGATAATGGAAACTTTCAACATCCCCCCCTCCCGCCCCGTCGGCGACATCAAAAATGCCATCCGCGAAGCTATTTTGGACGGAGAAATCCCGAATGAATTTGCGGCGGCAAAGGAGTTTATGATGAAGAAGGGAGAAGAATTGGGGTTGATGGTTGATAGGGTTTAGGTGGTGGTTGGTAGGTGGCAGAAAGCACCGTGATTAAACTAAAAATCCCGTGTTTTGCACAAAGCAAAAACGCGGGATTTTTTAATGACAAGTGAACTCAAGCAAAATGCGCCCGTCAACCGTCCACCCTTCTACCGTCCACCGTCAAACAAAGTCACGTCCGTCCACCCTTCTACCGTCCACCGTCATTCATTTAACGACCAATCATACTCCGTGTAAGCCACCTCCGCGTCACTCACATCCGTATCCGTGTATTTATTCACGAAGTCGGCGACACCGTTAAAGTCGCTGCTGTACCAGTCAAAGACTTTTGAAACCGTGATTTTGTCGGCGGTGATGGTGTTGTATTTCGAGTTATTGATAAATTTCTTGGTCAGACTTTCCAGAGTGCTTTCCAAATTACCGGCGGTGAAGGCGCGATTGTGCAACGGCGGGCAAGACTGCGCGGCGCAGTTTACCGCAAAGTGAATACGCGCGTCTTTGTAGGTCGGGCGCAAAATACCGTTCTCGATTTGGTTGAGCGAGTAGGTTTTATCGCCGATATTTATCCACTTATCGTCCCAAACTTTGCCGCCAGACAGTTCCTGAATACTGCCGAGAGGGTAGTTATCCAAAATCTTTTTCACCGTAAAAGCATTGTAGGCATTTATCCAGTACGCCATTTTTTCGTTGCGCGACCAAGAGCCGGCGGGCGGGTTATTTTTCAGCGTCGTCAGGTAGCTTTCCAATTTACTTTGCGCGCCTTTCAGACCGCCGTAGTTGACCTTACCCGTGCTGCTGACGTATTGCGAGAGCAGCGCATCCCAAGCCGCATGCGAGGGTGCGCCGGCGACTGCGGGAGTCTCGGTTTCTGTCTGCGTTTGGGTCCGGTTGTCGGTTGTTTCGGTAGCGGGGGTCGGGGTTTTTACGTTTGAGTTTTGCACCGTTTTGCGAGCCGGTACGCTGCTTTGCGGCGTGGTATTGACATTTTGGTCTTTCGCCATTCGGCGTAATCTGTCCGCGTCCGTTTTCGGTTGGCTGCTCGGCACGGGACGTACTTTTTTACCGTTGCCGTCCGTTACGTCAACGGATTGCGCCTCATTTACATCGACATTTTTCGCCGTGCTTTTGGCAGTTTTAGCGGTCTTGGTCGTCGCTGCTTTCGCCGGCATTTCCTCGGCATCGGGCATCGGCTCCATGTCGTTATCGACGGTAGGCGCGGCATTGTTTGTGCTCATTTCGGCATCCTGCGCTTTGTTGGCGTTATTGCAACTTGTCGAAAAAAGTGTGAAAGCGACCGCGATAAAAAGCAGGTTAAAAAGTTTGGTTATCATGATTTTTGTTTTGTTTGAATTTAAAATCGGAAAGAAATTTCTTCTCTCCGTGCACAGAGAGAAAACCGCATTGCTCCGGCGATTGTTGCCTTTCCGCCCGACAAGCAAGAACATTCTCTCGATTTTTAACAAAGATTTAATCGGCATAACCAACGACCGGGCGGGGCGATTCACTCATTGAAGGGGTGCGTTCATCCGGCGGGGTGCGGGTGCGGGTTTGAGGCGGGTTTTTGGGTTGGGAAAAATGCTTAGATTTGCGGGGGGAGGGAACGCTCACACATTGAAATTCTGTATTAGTAATAAAATAAAGTCAGCTAATTTTGCGATAGAACTAAACGACAGCAAAATGGAACGAAATAAAGAAAAATATATTAATCCTTTGACAGATTTCGGATTTAAAAAACTATTCGGAACGGAACCGAATAAGTCTTTGCTTATTGACTTTCTCAATCAAATTCTTCCTGACCAAAGGATAAAGGATTTAACTTATTCTTCGGGAGAAAAACAAGGAATAACTGAATTGGACAGAAAAGCTGTTTTTGATTTGTACTGTGTCGGAGACAACGGTGAGCGGTTCATCGTAGAAATGCAAAAAGCTAAACAAAAGTATTTTAAAGACAGAAGTCTTTTTTATGCTTCATTTCCTATTCAAGAACAAAGTAAGAAAAACAAATGGGACTATAAATTAGACCCTGTTTATTCTGTCGGTATTTTAGATTTTACTTTTGATGACCAAAAAGACAGTAAAAAACTTCTGCATATTGTAGAGTTGAAAGATAAGAAACACAAAGTCTTCTATGACAAGTTAAAATTTGTTTATGTAGAACTTCCGAAATTTAAAAAGAAAGAAAAGGATTTAAAAACACACTTTGACAAATGGTTGTACGTTTTTACTCATCTTTCAGAATTACAAGACCGTCCGAAAAAGTTACAAGACAGAATTTTTGATAAATTATTTAAGGCGGCGGAAATTGCCAAGTTTTCACCCGCAGAAAGAGAGGCTTATCAAGAAAGTTTGAAATATTACAGAGATATTCAAAACGTAGTTGATACATCGAAGGAAGAAGGCAGAAAGGAAGAAAAAATCGAGATAGCACGAGAGATGAAAAAGAATGGTGAACCTATTGAAAAAATCATGAAATATACGAGTTTATCGAGGGAGGAAATTGAGAAGTTGTAGAGAGTCGGAAGTAGGATAATGTGCAGCAGATTAAAACTGTTATCTTTCTTTGTTAAATGAAAAATGCGAAGCTGTTCAAATTTGGTTAATTTTCTTAACCCACAACTCCATTTTAACAGAGAAAAATGAAATGGGAGTAATAAACAATCTCTACCTCATATCAAAATCAGCAGTTGAGAAAAGCAACCTCGAAAATATTGAAACAAAACTTCGAGCACTATCATTAGAATTGTATCGAAAAATCGTAGAGGAAGGCAAGCCGGACGGTTGGCAAGCAGAAGAAATAAATAGCTTGTCCCGTGTTGAATTCCAAAAAAATTCCGGTTTCATCAGCGACGAAGACTTCTATTTCTATGAAAACGAAAGCGGTAAAACAGAAATCGGTGAGTTTGCCGAAAATGAATTGAGATATTATGCAATTTGTCCGATTTGCAATTTCAATTTGTACAATAAAATTGTAAAAGTCATAACTGAAAAATTTGAGAAGCAACAAGATGATGCTCAACTGAGGTTTCCTTTTAATGCAAATACGGAAGGTCTTCAATGCTCAAATTGCAGTTCGATAATTGAAATAAATAAACTGACCGGTAGAAAAATAATAGGCAGTTTCAGAGTCAAATTACATCATTTGATATTTCAATATTTTTCGATAAATGAAATTACGGATTTCTTCAATGTGAACGGAAAGGATGATTTCTACATCGAACATTATCAGTATGTATAACTCCGGCAGTAACAACAAGAAGCCGTTCATATAAAGACTGTTTAGAAGCAAAGCCATCTGACAACCGACAACCGACAACCGACAACCGACAACAAATATATGGTAAACGTACAAAACCTAACAAAAATATACGGCACCCAACGCGCCGTCAACTCCATTTCCTTCGAGGCGAAAAAGGGAGAAATCCTCGGTTTTTTGGGTCCGAACGGTGCCGGAAAGACGACGACGATGAAGATATTGACGGGATTTATTCCGCAGTCGGAGGGAAAAGCAGAGGTCTGCGGCTACGATGTAGAAACGGAGTCGATGGAGGTGCGCAAGCGTATCGGTTATCTGCCGGAGCACAATCCGCTGTACAAAGATATGTACGTGCGCGAGTATTTGGATTTTGTGGCGGGCGTGCACGGCATTAAGAAGAAGAAGCAGCGCGTCGCCGAAATGGTCGAAATGACGGGATTGACGCGCGAGCAAAACAAGCATATCGGTGCGCTGTCGAAGGGTTATCGGCAGCGGGTGGGTCTGGCGCAGGCGATGATGCACGACCCGGAGGTTTTGATTTTAGACGAGCCGACCTCGGGTCTCGACCCCAATCAGTTGGCGGAAATCCGCAGCCTCATCAAAAATATCGGGACAGAGCGTACCGTTATTTTTTCGACGCACATCATGCAGGAAGTACAAGCACTCTGCAACCGCGTTCTCATTATTAACAAGGGCAATTTGGTCGCCGACGACTCGATTGAAACCTTGCAGCAAAAGGTCAGCGGCGAGCGCATCGTAACCGTCGAGTTTGCCGAAAAAGCCCCGTTGAGTCTGTTGAATGCCATCAAAGGCGTGAAAAAAGCGGCGGAACTGAAAGATAAAAAATACCGACTCTACGCAAAAGGTGAGACGGATATTCGCCCCGCGGTTTTTCGTGCGGCGGTGAGTAATAATCTGACGCTGCTGGGGATGCAGCAGGAGGTGAATAGTGTGGAGGATGTGTTTCGGAGTCTTACTAAAGGTTGACTCCAAAGGTTGTAAAGGTTTTTTCAAAGGTTGTAAAGGTTTTAGAGGTTAAAGGCAGAGCTTGATTTTTCGTAATATTGATTAAGGGTTTAAAAGTTTTGCGTAACCACACAGGCTTATTTTTGCACTTTTAATTTAAAAATTTATCATGAATAACGGGTTTATTTATTGGAACGAATTTAATGTCAAGGCACCTATTTCAAAGTTTAAAATTGACGAAAAGAGAAAAACAATCTTGATAGAAACAAAGGAAACAAATGATTTTACAGGATTTTCGATAGTCTTAAATTCTGAAGATAACTTCAATTTTACAGGTAGATATGATTGTTCACCTTCGGAAGTTTTCACCGACTCCATCAAAGGTAATCTTTACATGAAATACTACAAGAATAATAATAATCATGTCCTTTTCGGAAAATGGATGGAAGAAGGAGAAACATTTTTGTGCGTTATTCAAGTATCAGAATAATTAGCAAAAAACTACTCGAAAACAAACTCGACGAGTTCTTCAGATTGGCTGCTTTGCAAAAAGATGAAGAAGAATAAGAATTTAAAAATCTACATTTCCAAATCTCTCACCGGTGGTGAGAGAATTTAAAACCCCGACCAAAAATAAAAAAGCAAAACAATATACCGATAATAAAATGTCGCTAAAAACAAAAATACAAATTTATTCACTTTTCGGAAAAGCCGTCACCGCCGTTTTTCTCGCTTTTTGCTGCCTGCCCCTCTCCTCTCAAACCCTGATTACCAAAAATTTTGAATTTGCCGACGGCATTTATTTTACGTTGCAAGACCTGCAAAAAAATACGCCGAGTCATACTTGGGAAGAGCTGAAAACCAACCTTGCCGCCAATCCGCAGACCTACATGGCGCAGGTGGAATATTTGATAGTGAAAGAGACACAAGACACGCTGCAACTCGACTCGGTTTATGCTCTGTCACTCGGCGGTATTCCCTTTGTTCGCTTGCCGAAAGGCGCGGTGAATAAAGAACTGACCGCCTACGCGGGTCTGCGCGTGCGCGGCAGATGGTGCTATTACAGTTATGAAGATACGGGTGTGAAAAAAGTGCCGATTTCGGCGTACAATCCGCTGAACGGCAGACCCTTTCGTACGGCGATGGTCGAGCGCGAAGAGACGATTGAACATCATAAACTGTTGAGCTTCGAGACGGGCGAAACGATGGATTTTACGGGCAGAAATTTCCTGAAAATAATTAAAGACGATAAAAACCTGACCGAAGCCGTCATGGATATTCGCGGCGAAGATGCCGGGCAAAAACTGTTTAAATCACTGCTCATTTACGACGACCGACACCCGATTTATATTACTGAATGAGACATTAGACGTTAGATTTTAGACGTTAGACTGCCCGCAAGTCTTGTCCGCGCCTAAAATCTAACGTCTAAAATCTAAAATCTTAAAAAAACATGCTCTCCGTTTTTAAAAAAGAAATCAATACCTTTTTCAGTTCCCTGATCGGCTACATCGTCATCGGGGTATTTTTGCTGATTTTGGGTCTGATAATTTGGGTTTTTCCCGATACGAGTTTGCTCAATTATCAATACGCGACCCTCGACCAACTTTTCGACATTGCGCCGATTATTTTCACCTTTCTGATACCCGCGCTCACGATGCGTTCTTTTTCGGAAGAAAACTCGACGGGTACGATTGAGTTGCTGCTGACGCGCCCGCTGACCGATTTACAGATTGTACTCGGCAAATACTCGGCGGTCATGCTGCTGTTGATTTTCGCGCTGCTGCCGACCGTTTTGTACTACTATACGGTGTACGAATTGGGTTCGCCGCGCGGTAATTTGGACAGCGGTGCCATCATGGGTTCTTACATCGGACTGATATTTTTGGCGGGCTGTTTTGCAGCGATGGGGTTGTTGGCTTCCGTGCTGACTAAAGACCAAATTTCGGCGTTTTTGCTCGGTATGTTCCTTTGTTTTTTGTTTCATTGGGGTTTTTACTTTTTCTCAAAATTGCCGTTTTTTGTCGGCACTTCCGATGATATCATCCAAATGATCGGCATCGACACGCACTATATTTCTGTCAGCCGCGGCGTCATCGACACGCGGGATGTGGTGTATTTTCTCAGTTTTATCGGGGTTTTTCTCGCGGCGACGGTGACGGTTTCGGAAAGCAGGAAATGGTGAGGAGGTTTATTTGTTTATGCGTTTATTTGTTTAGACGTCTAAACCAACTTCTCAACCTCTCAACTCCTCAACGTTCAACCTCTCAACAACTCAACACTTTCACATGACTAAGCGAACCAAATCGCTCTTAAATTTAGCTCTCATTATCGGTATCGCCGTGTTCTTGAACGTACTCGGCGGGCTTTTCTATGCTTATTTCGATTTGACGGAAGAGGGTCGCTTTACCCTGACCGAGCCGACCATCGACTTGGTAGAAAACTTGGATAATCCGGTGTATTTTAATGTGCTGTTGGAAGGTGATTTTCCCGCCGGATTTAAAAGATTACAGCGCGGTACGCGGGAAATGTTGGAAGACCTGCGCGGCTATTCCGGCTACATCGAATATACTTTTACCGACCCGAATGACGGCACCGTCGAAGAAATCAACGCCAACCGCACGCGACTCGCCGAGCAGGGCATCACGCCCGTCAACCTGCGCGTCAACACTGCCGACGGCGTCAAGCAAAAACTGATTTACCCCTACGTCATCATCAATCGGGGTAACCAAAGCCGCGTCATCAATCTGCTCGAACCCGAATCCGAATTACCGCCTGAGGTGACTTTAAACAATTCTATCAGCCTGTTGGAATACAAATTTGCCAATGCTTTGCAACAGTTACAGCGTTCGGGAAAACCGATTATCGCTTACCTGTCGGGGCACGGCGAGCTGTCGGAGTTGCAGACCCGCGACCTGACGAGTGCGCTGCGCGGCAATTTTG
>JAHDCG010000012.1:29698-52758 GCA_020629965.1 Saprospiraceae bacterium
GCCATCGACATGCTGATAGTCGCCAAACCGACGCAGGCATTCAGCGAAAAAGATAAATTTAAACTCGACCAGTACGTGATGAACGGCGGAAAAATGCTGTGGATGGTCGATAGAATGGGCATTAACCTCGACTCACTGCGCGGCGTTCCCTATTTCGTGCCGCAGGACTATCCTTTGAATATTGAAGACCTGCTGTACAAATACGGTTTTCGGGTAGAGCCGAATTTGCTTGCCGACCGGCAGTGCAGCAAGATTCCTTTGGTCGTCGGGCAGCAAGGCGGACAAAATCAGTACGACCTTTTCGATTGGTATTATCATCCCGTCATAACGCCGCCCGCCGTCAATCCGCACCCGGTCGTGAAAAGTATCGGCGGGGTCAATTTGCATTTTCCGAGTACCATCGACACCATCAAAACCAAAACTCCGCTGAAAAAAACAGTGCTGTTGACAAGTTCGGGATTTTCTAAAACACAATATTCGCCCGTGCGGGTGAGTTACGATATCCTGCGCTACGAGCCGGAGCCGAGTTGGTTCAATAAGAAAAACCTGCCCGTGGCGGTGATGGCGGAAGGCGTTTTTCCGAGTAATTACGCCAATCGGGTGAGCGAGGAAATGACCGCTACTTTGCAGGAAATCGGTACGCCGTTTCGCGCCGAGAGTGTCGAAAATAAAATCGTCGTCATCTCCGACGGTGACATTGCCAAAAATCTGATTACCGCCGACGGCAGTTATCAGCCTTTGGGTTTTAATCAATTTAACGAGCGCACCTACGCCAACAAAGATTTTTTGGTGAATACCGTCGAGTATATGTTTGACAACGGCGGCATCATTCAGGCGCGGGACAAAGACATCAAACTGCGCCTGATGGACAGAGCAAAAATCGAGCAAACACGCGGGTTGTGGCAATTTATCAATATTGTTTTACCGCTGCTGTTTTTGGGTATCTTTGCGATTATTTTTAACTTTTTGCGCCGGCGGAAGTATGCGCGGAGTTAGAGAATCTTTTCTTTTCACGTACCGCCGAGGTGTCTGACGCTCTCTTAAAGAAAAGTCGAAAAAATCGGTGATTATCGCGTAATTATGCAAAAAAAGCGTCTGACACCGTTTATCCGAAAAGATTACAAATTACAATAAAATGAAAAAATCTACTCTCATACTGCTCCTTCTTTTTCTCGTTTCCGGTACGGCGACGGTTTGGTATTTGAATTCAAAAGAAGAAAAAAAGACCACCCTTATGGATGCGGAGGCGGACTTTGCCATTGAAAATACCGAGGACATCGGCAAAATTTTCTTGGCAAGTCGGATTCGCGGCACACAATTTTTGCTGGAACGCAAAGAAGACCACTGGTACGTCAACGACAGCATTCGCATCTACCCGGAAATTATTACCAACCTGCTGTCCGCCATGAAAAGTATGCGTATCAAATACCGTCCGGGCGCGGCGGCCGTTCCGAATATTGCCAAAGAACTGGCAGCCGATCAGGTTAAAACGGAAATTTACGACCGCGACGGTAAGCTGATGAAAAGCTACTACGTCGGTGGCGAAACCTCGGATGCGCGCGGCACTTACATGATTATGGAGGGCAGCGAAACGCCCTTTGTCATGGAAATTCCGTACCTCTCCGGCAGTTTCAAAGTGCGCTACGATTTGAGCATTTACGACCTTACGGACAAAGCCTACATTCGTACCGACCCCGAAAACATCAACTTCGTCAGCATCGAATACCCGACGCGGCGCGACCAATCTTTCAAACTCGATTTGACCGGCGCGAAGCCCGTCGTCACCCCGTTTTACCCGACGACCAAGCCGATAAACAAGGAAGTATCTGCCGGCAACGTCGAGGCTTATTTGCTCAATTTCGATAAGGTAGTCGCCGAAAGTCTCGTCAAAAACGAGATGGGAAAAGACCGCTTTACCGATGCCGTGCCCTTTGCGACCGTCAATATCGGCTACAAAGACGGCAGCAGTCAGGAGGTGATTTATTACACCAAAGAAACCTACGACCCCATGACGGGCGATAAGTTGACGGCCATCGAAAAACTGACCGCTGCGGTGGACGGCGTTTACAATCCGATGTATTTGGTGCAGTATTATTTCACAAAAAAGATATTCTTGGGTTATCCGTCATTTTTTTAGCGCACGCCTGTAATTTCTTAAAGAAGTGCTAAACTTTCAAAGTGTATTAAACGCGCCCGCTTCGCGCCGGTCTGACAAGCAGACATTTCACAGGGGAGTACAAATTTCAAAAGCACTTCCGCAAAAATTTAAGAATGAATTACACAAAAATCAAAGGTTTATTTATCGCTGCCTTCGCGCTTTTTGCTTTGAATATTTCCGCACAAACCACGCAAGCTCCCGCAAGTAAGCAAGAGCACCGCAAGCACCGCATGCAAAACATGACGCCCGAACAAAAGGCAGAAAAAATGACGGAGCGCATGACGGAAAAACTGGAACTGAACGAAAAGCAAAAGACGGAAGTGTACGCCGTTTTACTCAAAACCGTTAAGGAACGCGAAGAAAACCGTCGCCGCTCGGATGAAAAAAATCGCAACGCCGTCAACGGCGAAATGAAAAACATCCTGACGCCCGAGCAATTTGAATTGATGCTCGAAATGCAGGAACAACGTCAGCAGAAGCGCGCAGAGCGCAAGAGCAAGCGTGGTTGATGGTTGGTAGTTGATGGTTAGTTGATGGTTGGTGGGAGGCTTTCGGTTTTTGCTTGAGAGCGCAATAATCACGATGACTGCTTGTTTTCGTATAAGGACAAATTCGCATTTCATCATTTCCAACCAAAAAAAGTCTCGACTTTCGCATTCGAAAAGTCGAGACTTTTTTTTTGCCCCCGCACCTCTGTTATCTCTGAAGAAACGGTGACCTCACACTCTCCGCTCCCCCGAGTGCCTCCGGTACAAAACACTTCAACCCGGCTTGCTTATCAAAGTTTGTGAATGCCGGGGGGCACCGTCCACCCTCCACCGTCAAACCGTCCACCGTCTCCAAAAAAACAACCCCCGGCACGACCGAAGCCGCCCGAGGGAAGATATCAAAAAACAGCAGGATGTATTCGCCTTCGCAGAGAAGTCGAATACTAAGAGAAACTAACACTAATAAAATTCTCAGTTTCCTGTTTGAGGTACATTTTTAAGTCGAATATTTTCTTCGCTCAAAGTTTCATTACCCGACGGATAACCTTGTAGAGACGGGTGTGAATATTCACCTCTTCCACAAAGGGGTCATGCTCTAAGTGATTGGCGGAAATCATTTTCAAGTGCGTTACGCGACCGCCGTGATTGATTTTTTGCACATATTTTACCCACAGCGAGCCGTTGTTTTTCACGGCGTAAATTTCATTGTCGCGGATGTCGTTGACCGACTCGATTTGGCGACAAATGACCATATCCTGGTCTTGAATGACCGGCTCCATACTGTTACCTTTAATCGGAAAAGCGACCATACCGTCACCCGCCAAGCCCGGCAGATTAAAGAAAGAGTTGCTTTCGTCGAGATTGCCGACATCGACGGTCGCACCCGCAAAGGCTTCGGTCGAAGTGAACATGATGTTACCGAACATGCCTTCGTTATCCCCCGTCATACCCGTCGGAGCTTCGATGCCGAAAGGTGTACCTTCGCCGTCGAGCATAAAACTTTCGTTGATGCCGTACTCACGGCACAGAATGCGCGCCTGTGAGTAGGAAATCACGCGTTTGTCTTTCACATTTAAGAAGGCACGAATAATGTGTCCGTACTGACGATTACCGAGTATTTTTTCGGCAAAATCGCCCATTCCCTTACCGCTGCGGTCGTTTTTTACGATTTCGCCACGCTCTTCGAGAATGCTGAATACCTTGGTGAAACGATCGTTGAGTTGTAGCCTGTCCTGCGTAATCATCTGTCTGCTGTTTTTAAATGTGAAAAAATATGTTTGCCGGCAGTAAGCATTTCCTACAAAAGAAACAATTACCACCAATTTGGTCGCAAGGTAAAACAAATAATTTTATCAAACAATAAATTTTAACTTTTTTTCACTTTTTTCTTCCTTCTAAAACAATTCATGGTGAGAAGAGGCTCGAACTGCTTAGGTTTTGCAACAAATCGAGGCCGGGGGTTGGGGAGTTGGGAGGTTGAGAAGTCGGGAGGTTGAGGGGTTGGGTAGTTGCTTGCAGATCGAGAAAATCCGATTACTTTTGCGGTTCCAAAGTATAATCTGAAATTGAACCTCCGAAATTTGTCCAAAATCTAACATCTAACATCTAAAGTCTCCCTCACACATGCCTGTAATCAAAAAATCCGCCTACCCCGGTCCGCCCTTTTACCTTTTCAACGGTCACTTGCAAACCATAGTGCCCGCTCTCGGTCGCGCCGCTCAGGTCGATTATACGCGCGAACGCCTGATTACTTCCGACGATGATTTTTTGGATTTGGACAGAATAAAAACGGGGAGCAAAAATCTCGTTATTCTTACGCACGGCTTGGAGGGTAACAGTACGCGCAACTATATGCAGAACGCCGCCAAGTGGTTCAGTGACCGCGCTTGGGATGTGATTGCCTGGAACTGTCGCTCGTGCAGCGGCGAAATGAACCGCGCCAAACGTCTTTACAGTCACGGTGAAATCGAGGACATCGGCGAGGTCATCGACTACGCAGTGCAGACCGACGGCTACGAAAATATCGCCCTCATCGGTTACAGCATGGGCGGCAATATCACCCTCAAATACCTCGGTGTCAACGGCAAAAATATACCGCCGCAGGTAAAAGCGGGCGTTGCCTTCTCCTCTCCCACCGATTTGCGGGCGAGTACGATGAAAACCGAACAGCGCGAAAATCGTATTTACAATAAGCGTTTTTTGAAAAGTCTGGAAGGCAAAATGCGTCTGAAAGCCGAGCAATATCCGGATTTAATCGACCCGAATGATTTTGCCAAGGTCAAAAATTGGGACGACTTTATGCGTATTTTTTACACGCCGCTGCACGACATGGACGACCTCGACACCTTTTATCATTATGCTTCCTCGCGCAACTTTGTCGCCGGTACCGCCGTCCCCGCCCTGCTCGTCAATGCGCTCAATGACCCGCTGCTGACCGAGGAATGTCATCCCGTCGAGATTGCCGAAAGTCATCCTTTATTTTACGTGGAATTACCCGAAAAGGGCGGTCATTGCGGCTTTCCGCTTTCGGGCAGTCTGCACGGTTGGGCGGAAATGCGGGCCTGGGAGTTTATTCACGAAAAAGGATTGGCATAAAAGAAAACAGCGCTGCTTTCCCAAGAGGAAAACAACGCTGTCTTTTCAAAAACCGATTAATTATTCTTAGTTCGCCACCGTCTCGTAGCGATAAATCGCACCGACCGGCGAAGTAATCGAAGGCATTTCTTCCGCCTCCAAAATGTAAACTTTACCGCCGTTGAGGTAGGTATATTTTGCTGCGGTGTTGAGCAGTTCCTGATTTTCGGAGGTCATCTCTTCCGCCAAATTCACGGTCTGCGTTGCTGCATCTACGGTGCCGTAAAACTCGTGTCCTTTCGTGATAAACAGCGTTTCGATTTTCGCATTTATCGCCGCCGGAATAACGTTGGTCACGGTCGTATCCGCTTTGTTTTCGGACATATACGCGCCGAATTCTTCCAAAGTCGCATCTTTTTCGCTGTCAAAATGACCTTGCAGTTTTTCCAAAGCCGCGTGGTGTAAATCGGTCGGACTCATCTCATCGGGATTGCCCGAAATGTGTGCTTCGGAGATGTATTTGTAATCGGAAATTTCTTTGTACATCGGCACCAAGTAGTCCACCGCCGCGATAATCATCGGCACTTTCTCGTCGTGCAGCATTTCCATCAATCCGCTGTCGATGGCACGGAAATATTCTTTCAAACGGGCATTTTCGACGTCTTTACCGCCGCCTTGTCCGTGAAAAATTGCGCCGCCCGTCGGACTTGCCGCCGTGTCGCCGGAGTGGTGTTGCACCTGCGCGTCTTTGTCATCATAATAGTACAATGCCTCTTTGCGGCTTTCGGGTACTAAATCTTCAATTTTTACAGGATAAATTGCATTAGCGCGACCTTCAAAAAAGCGCACTTTATTTTGACTCATTGCTAAGATGAAAAAGCGTTCTTTGGTACTTAATTCTTCCAGCAAAGGCATAACATAAAATTCATTGCCGACGAAAGTATAGGGCTTTTGGTCGAAGCCGAGAGAAAAATGCTCGAATTTATCTTTAGAAATAAAAATCGCCAAAGTATCGCTTTGATTTTTCAGAAAACCCGCATCTTCGTACAGTTCATAAGCAGGCTTGAGAAAATCTTTCGCTTCGTTTTCCGAAAAGTCGATGATTTCCAACTTGCGTTCCGCTTCCTGCAAAGCATTTTTAAAGCGAATACGGTCTTTGTCGTATTGACCGTCGCGGTGTGTGGGAATGTAAAGCGAGACACAGGTTTGGTCTTCTACGGTGGCGAGTTCTTTAAATTTTTTATTATTCAACATCTGTAATTAGATTTTTTTTGGTTAGAAAATAAGGGAAACAAAACAGCAAACAACAGAAATCATTTGCTGCTTTGTCAGTGTGGTTGCTTAGGCGTTCAGCAGGATTAATCGTTTAAAAACACACATACATTAGGTGCAACTAAACGATTAAACAATTAAACATTAGAAGAGGTACGACACTAATTTACTCGGATTGGTAAAAGTGCTCATGCTGATGTCGCCGCGCTTAAATTCGTCGATGAAATAGTTGCTCAAATCGGTAATATTGACATCATCCAAAGTACCGCCGTCGCGGAAATGCAACTTGTAAAACTCACCGACGGTAGCGGTATAAATACCCGAAACGGCAGCATTTGCCAATACGGAAGTACCGCCCGAACCGGGCAAAAAGGAGGAAACCGCAAAGGTGACGGCACGCGCTACGGCGGAACCCATCGCGGAAGTGACGGCTACCTGCTGAATTTTATCTTCGTGGCGTACGCTGTATAAGTCAGCCAACTCACGAATCATAAAAACCTGCGAAGTAGCAGCGGCGGCAACGTCCAATCCCAAAACGGGAATTAGACCGGCACCGGTCGATGCCAAAGTATATTTGCGAATGATATTGGAAGCCTTGGATTCGTATTCGTCTTTGCGATTGACGGCAGTCTGTACGGGCTGCACGGGAACTGTTTGTGACATGGTAGTTTTGTTTTAGATTAGTTAATTTACGGTGCAACTTCAAAAAGATGCACGACCGGCAAAATATTACCGTATTAATAGAACGCCGCAACCCCTCCGGTGTTCACTTTGCTGCCCGACTGAACATCGAAACACCCTTCCCCGTTCTATTTGCAAACAAACAAATGAGAATTATTTTTCATTTGTGACCTCGAAGACTTTCTTATTTTCTAACCAAAAAAATTTTACAATCATGGCAACTGCAACAAGTGCATCGTTATTAACCATTATTTTAACCGTTATTATTCCACCGGTAGGCGTCGCTTTACACGAAGGTATCACGAGTCGCTTTTGGATTTCATTAGTGTTAACGCTTTTGTTTTTCGTTCCCGGTCTCATTTACTCGCTGTACGTGGTATTGGCGTAAACGGTGAATACCTAAATTGAAAAAGGGTCTGCTCAAGTTAATGAGCAGACCCTTTTTTTATTTTTAAGGTAATAATCTTACTGCATGTATTCCGTAAAAAACTCGCCGTCAGTTACGACAACTACATCGGTATCGTCGTCAGAGTTGGTAGCCGTGAAGTTAAAAGTACCGCGCATAGTTTGCATCTCGGTATCGATTTCGGTAACAGTAATCGAACCTACGGTAAAGTAAGCTGCATCTTCGTCATCCGTGCCGTACAACAAAGCGAAATCGGTTGCGTCGATAGCCTGCGCTGAATTCAAAGGAGTAGATATCGGTACATTTACACCGATATTGATGTTACCCGCAGCGTTAGTGCCTTGGTTGAATACGATAACTTCACCGAAAGTATCGTCGCCGATAGCGGTCAGAGATGTTGCCTCAAAAGCCTGACCGTCAACGGTTGCAGTCATAAAAGGTGTAGTCGGTTCGGGCATAGCCTCGTCGTCGCCGCAGGCAGTAAAAGTCAAGCTCGAAACGAGCAACAAGAGGAGAAATAAGTTTTTCATGTTTTTTGAAAATTTGTGAGAGTGTAGAAATTTGAATAAGCAAAAATGATTGGTTATTCGGTTGTAGGCGCAAAGGTAAGAATTTCGTTCGTCTTGAAACGATAATTTTTATAAAATCCTTATTTTATTTTGCCGAGTTACAATTTCTTCTTTCACTCCGAAATAAAAATGCCTTGACAAACCGATTGTTCGTCAAGGCATTTTCGCCGGAAAAAATTTGTAATGGAGTACGGGCTACTTTTTTTGTAAACACCACGAAATATTTCGGTTCTCCTTCGATTTTTGCCCAAATCAAGTACCCTGTACCACTTACTTACTACCGCGCCAACTCTCCGTAAGCGGGCAATTTTTTGTAATGAAATTTCTCCAAGATTTTCCCGTCTTTCAGCCAAACCACACCAGGATTTGAGCGAATAATGGTCTTCAACAAAATATCGTCGGCGGTGTAAATCGGGAAAGTCGCCCCGATTGCCTTTTGAAAACTTGCCAACTTCACGGCATCCGAAGGCGCGGTAATCGCATAAACCCGCGCGCCGTCGGCCTGCGCCGCTTTAGCAACCGGGTTAATCGCCGACGTCCATTTTTCCAAATAATCATCTTCAAAGGTGTAAGACGACCGGGTCACTTCGCGCGGCGTGACTTTAGCGACTTTACGCACGACTTTCGGCTCCGCGATGCCTTCGATTAGGATAGTATCGGCGACGTAGGAGGTGTCCTGTACGACCATTGTTTCCGTGCCGCGCTCGTCTTTGATTTTGTAGGCGACAATCATCATGCTGTAACCCGCTTGGTTCAAGATGTCTTCGGTCACATCGTTGCCGTCGGCGTCGGCGACTTCAAATTCGCTGATTTTGTTAATCGGAATGGCGGGTTCGCTCACATCCTGCTCCAAATCCCATTCTTCTTTCGGATAATTACGGAACTCCTTGAGGTACTGCGCGTAAGGCACGGTCAGCGTTTGCCCCGTGGCTTTATTGGTGACGATGTAGTTCAAAATTTCGGTATTCGCCATCGCTTCTTCCTGCGCGGCTTTGGCTTCGCGCACGTTTACGCCTTCGGCAAAAGGACGGAAATCGGTGCCGGGAATATCCCAAGCGTAATTGCTCAGGCAGTACAAAAACAACCCGACCGCCGACAATCCCATCACCAAACTACGCACGCCGACCGACCACAGACGGTGAAAAGATTGGGTTGTAAACAAGAAAATGGTCGCCGGTATCATTAACCCGCAGTCTTTTAGAAAAGAAGTATAAGGTTTCAATTTCAAAAAGTCACCGAAACAACCGCAGTCCGTGACGCGCATCTGCGTCTCCACAAAAGGCCCCCAAGCGTTGAAGTCGAAAAAATTCGCCTCGACCGGCACATAGCCTGTCAGGTGCGTAAAGCCCGTGAGGAAGGTAAAAAACACCATTAAAATAAAGAAAACCCACGCGGACAGTTTCGGCTTCCAACCGATAATCAACGCCAGACCCAGCACGATTTCTAAAATAATCATCAAGACCGAAAATCCCGTTTGGTACTGGGTCAGAAAAGGAAAAATCGGCGCGATAAACGACAACCAAGTCTCGGAAAAAGTGGACTCGAACTGCGCAAAATACTGTTCCATTTTGTAGGCCGTACCCAGCGGATCCATCGCTTTGACGAAACCGGAAAAGATGAACCAAGAGCCGCAAAAATTGAGCAGCCAGGTCAGCGGTAAACTTTTGACGCTTTTGGTCAAAAATTTCATCAGCAGCGTCAGCACTGTGGCTGACACGGCGAACATAATGATGAGAGTAGTTAAAGTCATATTTTGAGTTGTTTATTTTTCTCTTTGTGAGGTTGGTTGGGTTCTTTGAAAAATTCGTGTTCAAATGCCCCCCGACCCTCCGCGACTGAAGTCGGGACAGAACTGCGCGGGGAATATATATTTTTAAAATTTATATTCGTCTTGGATTTAGATCCATGGATAAAAAATCGTATTTAAATGCCCCCCGACCCCCGGAGCGGGGGAGTATATAACTTCGAGATTTATATACGTTTTAAAGCTAAACACGTCTCCAAAAAGTTAAACCTGAATACCGTGTTTTTTCAAAATGAAAGAACCGAAAAAATCAGAGATTAACCCGCCGGCTCAAGCGCGAAAAAAGTTCCCCGCCCCTGCCTGTCCCGTACTTCTGTCGGGAGGGTCGGGGGTTAGAGCCGCACAGCCCTCTCTCCTCTCTCCTCATTCAATTCTCTCCTCAAATAATAATCCCCCCTCCTCCTGCGTTTTTCCCGCAAAGATAGCGATTACGAACATTTTAGCAGTAAAAGCTATTATTTGTAAAAACAAAATAACGATAAATCGGAACAAGAGGTTATGATTTGATTTCAAATGTCTGTTAATCGCTTGTTAATGTCTGCCGTCCGGATTTGAAATATTTTGGGCAAAAGACACGTTTTCAATCCTTTATCGAAGAAAATCAGGCAAAAGTCCCGAAAAATGCCGACCTTGTGAGCCGGTTTCGTGTCTTTTCTTTTTTCCTTGCGTCGAAACCTCAAGTAGATTTACATAATTATTTACCTGTTAAAAATTAAATAAATTACTGACTGTCAGTTTTTTAGGTTTAAACTACTAAACTTGTAAACCTACTTACTTTAGACATACTTTGTAAAACTATTTTTCGCGGCATAATCTCTCACAACTTATCCCGACGAAAAAAACACAATCTTACTCTATGAAAAAGATGACCTTGCTGTTTTTCAGCCTGTGCATTATTTCTCTGCACCTGAACGCGGAAACCATCTACCTGAATGCCGTCGGCGATTGCCTCGACCGCATGGAATACGAACTCACCAAAGGAGATAAAAACGAAGACTATACCGTTTACCGCCTCAGTCCGCAAGCAAATACCAAACTTTTCCTCAACGTCGGCACCGCCGCCGGTAATGTACTCGACAGTGCGCCGGGTACGCTGCTTAGCTGTGCTGCGGCGCAGACCTGGGACTTGAATACCATTCGCCGCATCAATGCGGGCGAACTGACCGTTTACCTCGTGCGCACGACGCCGCGCGGCTACACCTCGCAGCAGGTGACCTCCGGCGCGTGGATGCAGCAGGAAGGTCAAAAAATCGAATATGTCGCAGCCGACTATGATTTTACCACCGATTTGGGCTACATCAACTACGGCACGCCGCTGTCTTCTTCGTTGTCAAAAAGTGAAGTGAGTATGGACAATTACGCGGTTTTCGACTGCTCCTCCATGTTGTCTTTTCGCTCCTCCCCCAACCGCAGCAACCTCGACCAGTCGAGCTTTCAGATGATACCCGAGTTAGGCATTACTTCCCTTGCTTACGGTTGGGATGCCAATAAATCCAAACACAAAATGCGCCTCAAAACGGTCAACGGTCAGCCATACACGGCAACGATTGCCGATATTTGTCGCAATAAAAATAATAACACCTCGGTCGTCGGCAACGATGCACGCGCAACGATTCCGAGCAGTTACAGCAACGATACCGCCGACACCCGCCTGACCAACGGTGCGGGAAATTACGTCAACGGCAGACGCATCGCGGGCGGTGATTACATTCCCGAAAACGCAATTTATGTCGGTCACATCGGTCTCGACGGCGTAGAGCGTCCGGTCGGTGCGGCAACCACCGATGTGGTCGAGTCGGTTAATACCGTCGTGCCGCAGTCTTACGACAGCAACACGGGTGTGGTTATTATTTCCGAGCAAAAAGCCCCGGCACCCGTGGCTTACGTCGCACCTTCCGCGCCCGTCGTGACGACCATACCCGCTGCGACTACCGCCAAAGCATCGCCTTTGACCACGCCGCAACCCGAGGCGGAAGTCAACTACGTCAAAGCCGAACCGAAGCAGGAAAAAGTGCTGAAAGTGCCGCCGAAGCAAACGCCTCCGCCGGTTAAGAAACAGACCGTTGCTAAAACCCCGCCCGCCGATGTACCGACCGAGTACTTCACGGCGCGCGCGATACCCGCTAACCCTTGCGGTGCAACAGCAGAACGCGGCTACCACTTAGTAAATAAAGGCGAAACCCTCTACGCGATTTCGCGTCAATACGGCGTGTCCGTCAAGCAAATCCAAACTTGGAATGGCTTGGAAAATGCAACCATTAAACCCTGCATGGCTGTCCGTGTCAGCGCAGACGGCGCCCCCAACCCGGCGGTCGTCGAAACCGCGCCGGCACCGAAAAAAGAAATCGTACCGATTACGGTGGAAAGAGAACCGGCACCCGAAATGACCGCAAAATCAGTCGAAAATACGGACATGAAGTGGTTAGACGGAGAGGAGGGTCACACCGTCAAAAAAGGCGAAACCATCAGCGGTTTGGCGAAGCGTTACGGCTACACGACCGAGCGTTTTCTCTACATCAACGGTTTGGACAGAAATGCAACTTTGCGCATCGGTCAAAAACTGCGCACCACGGACTGTAACTGCCTCCGCGCCTCGTCACCTTATGAGGCGGAAAGCGAAGTGATGACACCGCGCAGTGTGCCGACGGCCATGGAAAAAACCGACGCACCGATTTTTACGCAGAAAAGCGTACGGGTGCCGGGTACTTCCAAAGCTATTGCGGCGCAGCCGGCAAAGCAGGCAGCAGCCAAACAAGCTCCCGTCTCTTACGATGTGGTGACTTCTAAAAAAGTACCGGACGCTTACGACGTGGTTTCCGTTGCGCCGGAGGGCAGCTTGGTACACGTGGTCGGTAAAGACGATACTCTTTTTAAATTGGCGAAACGCTACAACACAACCATCGAGACTATTTTGGAACTGAACGGCATGGATGAGGGCGAGGTGATTATTCCTAAGCAGCGTTTGTATGTGCGGTAGGTGAGGTTGTGTTTTTTACGGGAAAGGCAATCATCCGGGGTGCGGGTGATTGCCTTTTTTTTTGATTCTTGCTATTCTCTGATTTCACTTTGCTTTTTACGCAGATTTTTCGCTTTTTCTTTTAAAACAAGGTATTTTCCGTTTCCGGTGTGCATGATTGTTTGCAAATCTTTCTCTGCCGAATTTATTAAATCCGTACACATCTCCCGAGCTCTTGCTTTAGTTTTTAGCGTACTGTTTTTATCATGTTGTGTGTTCAGACACTTTTCAGCTAACTGTAAAAAAGCACCTGCACGCACAGTGAGTAACTGCGTATTTTCTTTTAACTTCGGGTAGCGAACAAGCGACTCACTGATAAATTTAACTGTCTTCTCGAACTTGCCGGACTGAGCTATTAAGGCGGCGGCTTTTACGATTTGGTTTTCTTCCAAACGCGTGGAAACAGCTATTCCTAATATATTTTCAACTAAATCCGACGCTTGTTTCGTTTCGATTTTAGCCAAAACTTTAGCCATATTCAAAAGCGTACTCACATTTAGGGCGTATAAATCAAGGTCGTTCTTTTCTAAAAACGAAAGCAAAATTTCGGATTCATCAAGTTTGTTACAGACTTCCGTCAGCAGATTTAACGCGCGAAAATTGTACGCGTCTTCATCCAAAATTTTGAGCAATCTGTCTTTTGCTCCCTCATAATCTTCCAAGACAATTTTGTCTTGAATATGCTGTAATTCACGAATAATTCGATGACGCGGATGTGCAGGCAGAATGCAGGTGACACTTTCCGGTTCCAACTCGAAAATCGGATCGGGACAGCCCTCTTCGCGCATCGTGCGTATAATTGTCGGAATTCCTTGACCTTCCGACTGCGCCAACTGCATTTTATTAAAAAGATATGCAAAACTTTGATTTCGCCACTTCGGACTCGATTTACCTTCTTTAAATTTTTCTTTATTAACTGCCCAATGTAATGCTCCCGGCGAGCGCACCTCTATTCTGTCCGCAAAAACGGTGATGCGATTGGGTTCGGGAAATTCGTAATCTCGATGTACAACGGCGTTTATAACCGCCTCTTGGAGCGCGCGAATGGGATATTTTACCTGATTGGGTTTATCATTGAGTTTATCAAAAGCAACGTAGGTTTCGGTATTCAGTAATTCGATTGCTTTCTTAGCTTGTGCGACTAAAGTACCTGTTAACAGGTGTCTTTCGGCAGTTGTTTCGCTGCGATCCGTACCGCGATAGACGGATAAAACGGTGTAAGCTTCAGGATAAAAACGTGTGATACTCGGCTTCTTTCCGAAAATCAGCAAAGTGAAATTTTTGGGTTTCAGACTGTCATCCAAGCCGACACGCTCAAAAAGCGGCGGAACAAATTCCGCAATTTGCTCTGTTTCCGAAAAATAATCGTCTAATGATTTTTCGGGAGAAAGCAACTTCATATCCTGCATATAGTCTCGAAAAATCGGTACATCGACATCCGAAACGGCAGCACGCGGATTGATACGCTTATCAAAGTATTGAATTTTTTGCTTTTTAATCAGTAACTGTGTCAACAAACCGTTTCTCGCCTCTTTTGTCTCGCTACCGATACGCACATAATACAAAGACTTTTCACCGTCTCGATAAGTATGTGCATCCGGACTTGCAATGACGGTAAAAACCAAAATTCGCGTTGCCTTATCCGTCGGATTCTCTAATTCCGTCACTATCGGATTGACGGAAGGACTGACATTGACGGTACACTGTTGAATGACTTTGCCCGTGATTTCCTTTATTTTCTCGGCAGACAATCCCGTGTGAAAAACCTTCGGAAAACCGTGTTCGTCCTTTCCCTCCCGAGCACCACAAACTACATAACCGCCTCCCGTATTTGCGATATCATTCGCAAATGCCGAAATTGTTTTGACAATACTTCTGACTACGTTTTTATCGTCTCCCTTTTCTTTCCATTCTACACGTTCACTCTCTCGGGCAGACAATTCTTTTAAGTCGATATTCATTCGATTTTTTCTGAAAGTTGTTACGGAAAGCAAATTTACGTTTTTTTGGATTAGGATTACAAGATGTAGAAATCTTTAAAAACACAACTCACCGCACCTCATACCTCCCCTCTCCCAACCGAAAATACCGCTTATGCAAATTTTCTATCGGGGACTGCCGCATCACTTCCAAAAACAAATCTTCGCGGTCGAGAAAATCACGGTATTGCTCTTCGTTGTCGGCGATGAGCAAAGTCTGCGCGGAGTCGGGATGCACGGCAGCGGTGATGAGCAGTGACTCATAAGGCATCGACCAATTTTGGATGTAGTAAGATTTCGGGTCGTTTGCGCCTCTGACGATAACGCGATCGGAAGGGGATTTTTCTAAAGTCTCTATAATTTTCGCGTGCCGACGGATGAACTTGCGCGAGCGCAGACCGATTTGCAGACCGGCGTGCAGAAGCGCGATGACCACAAAATAAAGCAGCAGTTTTTGCTTTGAAAAACGCGGTGCCAAATCAAAAAACAGGGCAACCAATAGCGGCACCGTCAGTCCGATATAATTCACTTCGCTGTAATACAAATAATCCGTTGTCGGGTCGCTGATGTGGTTGATGAGTAAGTAAGCGAAGCAAAAACCGACGGCTAAGCTCCATTTCAGCAACGGATAAATGCGGTTGAGAAATGGTGTTATCACATGGAGTTTTCCCGGTAAAACCAAGTCGCCCCGTCCCTCTTTTTTATACAACTGCGCAAAATAACCGTAAGTCACCACGAGCAGTAAAGCCGGAAAAAATTTATAAATTGTCTTGCATTTTTCCAAAAAAATCGAATGCGCGGGTATCGCCCATAATTGCGTTTTCCACGTCGCAAATTGATGGTGGAAATTGTCTTTTTTCATCGCATCGTACCAAGAAATAAAAACCTCGTCACTCAAATAATACACGCCGAACATGCCGACAAGTAAGACATAATATTCCCACCGCCGACGAAAATCCGCGCGGTCGAGCCAAAAGAACGACCACAGAAAAAGGAAAAAAGCGGAAAGCAAAAGGTGGTCGAATATTATCGGAACGAGCAGCAGCAACAGTCCGGGCAGGAGTAATTTGTGCTTACGTAAATCGTAGCGCAACAGCAACCCAAAAAGCAACAGCAGCAACGACATACCCTGATAAAACTCGGGCGTAAGAAAGTAAAAACTCTCGGAAGTGAGCAGCGTAAAAAAGCCTACCTGCGTCAAGGCGAGGTAATCGTTTTTGCACCAACGCACCAATAAATGATAAATAAAGGCGAAAAAAACGACGAAATTCAGGGAATACAACAGCATGACAGCTTTGAGCGGCAAACCGGCTTTAACGGCGAGCCACGCGAAAATCTGCGTCACGGGATTGCTGAGACGATAATGATAAATGCCGAAATCCTCGCTGTTTATCAACTCGAAAAGCTGAAAACCGCCGTCCATAAAAGTCGCCCGCTCTTGATAAAAAATGACGGCGTAAACGGTCAGCAGCAGCCACGCAGCGTAGCCCGCCCGCCGAAACCACGGCGACTCGAAACGGTAGGGAAATTTTGGTGTAACCTCGCTCATGCGGCAAATGTAAAGAGAAAAGCGCGTATAAAACCGGAATTTTATACGCGCTTTTTTTTTGTTGAGTTGTTGAATCGTTGAGTTGTTGAGTTGTTGAACGCATAACCTTAAAGAGCCGAACAGTCTCGCAGGGCTTTCAACGGTTCATCCACGACTGAAGTCGGGACAGGTCTTTTCAACAGTTCAACAAAATCCGTTACCCCTCAAAATGCAAACTAATCGTCAACGCCCGTGAAATAATCTTATCAATCACCGAACTCTCGGGCAGACTTTGGTCAAAAATCAAAGCATTACCGAGTCCGTAGGAGAATTTAATCTCCGGCGAAAAGATGAAATACGGGAAGAAAAACTGCGCTCCGGTACCGACCTCGACCGCAAAATCATTCGGCGATACCTTTACCAAATCATCCGATTGCCGCGACCGCGCATCACTCGCCACGTCAAAACTGTATTTGACTCCGCCGATGACGAAGAGCCGCATATCATTAAACGGCGCGGATTTGTAACGGGCATGAAAGGGCATTTCGACAAAAACAGACTCGATGTTACGGTTTATCGGCCCGGAGTCGGGATTGACGGCGGAGTAGTTTAACTGCCTTTCGGCAAAGGAAAGCGTGGGCAAAAAGCGTAAATCGAAGTAGTCCCCGATTTTCAGATTGGTGACGATACCGAGATTAAAACCGGGGCCGTTGACGCTCTGCACGGTGCTGATGCTGTCGTTGCCGATAAAATCGCGGGAGCGAAAAACCCGATAATTCGCCCGATTGTAGCCGAGCGTGATACCGAAATAGTAGGGCTTTTGCTGAAAGTCCAAAAAGTTGTAGTTGCCTTTGGCGTACTGCGCGTGACCTTCCTGCGGGGCGGCAAGGAAAAGGACGAAGGCGAGAAGGAGGTATTTTATTGTTTCTTTCATGTTGTGTATTTACGTCTCTGACCCCGGCCCGGCACTAACGTACCGGGCTGAAGTGCTTCGTGCAGTCGGCACTTGTGAGATTTAGGGCAACTATTGCGCCACTTGGTCGGTGACTCTTTGCAGGGCTTCTTTGCCTTTGGTGAAGCCGGGGTTCATTTTGGCGACCTGTGCGTAGTCGTCGCGCGCGCTGCTGACGTCGCCGCGCATTTCGCTCGTCACGCCTCGGTAGTAGTAGCTTTCGACGGCTATCGGCGAGGCTTTGATGGCGAAGGTAAATTGCTCATAGGCACGTTGCAGACTGTCTTGGTCGAGGTACAGCAAGCCCGAGTTGTGAAACGCGGTCTTGTTTTGCGGGTCGAGTTTATGAATTTCGCGGTAAACCTTTTGTGCCGCCGGCAGGTCGTTCAGCCCGTTACTCAAATGGTAGGCTTTGAGCAGTAAGACTTCGGTGTCTTTCGGGTCGATGCGCACGGCGTTGTTGTAGTATTTGAGGGCGGTTTGGGGGTCGGAAGGGGCGGTCAGGTCACCGAGTTTGACGTAGGCTTCGACAAAATCGGAATTGTTTTCTGTGGCAAATTGATAAAAATTAACCGCCTCGGCGTAGTTGCCTTGGTCTTCCTGTATGCGCCCGCGCATGAAAAACATTTCGCTGTCGAGCGGATTGAGTTTGGCGATGCGGTCGAGGGTGCGGTCGGCGGCGCCGTAGTCTTTGAGTATCAAATAAAACTCTGAGAGCTTGAGCAGCGTCGGGATGCGGTCGGGAAATTTTAAGCCCGCCGTTTCCATGGTTTTCAATGCCTTGCGGCTGCGGAAATAGTCGAGGTAATAATCCGCCAAACGATGGTAGTACATCGGCTCGTCGGGGTTGTAACCGACGGCGCGTTCCATGTCGGCAATGGCTTCGTCGTAGCCCTGAATTTCCCAATAGGCGGCGGCACGCTCGGCAAAAAGCGCGGCATCTTCGGGGTTTTCTTTGACGGCGGCGTTGAGTTTGACGAGGGCGGGATTGAGTTTTTCGGCGGCGCTGAGGTTTTCTGCGGGAGCGGTCGGGGTGTCGGCTTCCGGCTCGCCGCAGGCAAAGATTGTGCAGCAGATGAAGAAAGAAAAAAGAAATTGGAGACCTGATTGCATGAAAGCGAGAATTTTTTTGACGGTGTGGAGGTTGAGTGAAAAAACAAAACTAATGAGCGAGTTTTCAATGCCGATAGTTGTTATACACGAGACCGGTGTCAGACACTTGTTTTTGCTTAGACTTAAGTTTTATTCGCAATGAATCCGCTTTTTACCGGTAAAAGTGTCAGACACCTAATTGGTTAAGACAAAACGCAAAATTAGCACTATCCGGTACAGAAGTGCGTGATTTTTTGAGAGAATGTGCAGAAAGGAAGATTTGCCGGGCGAAAGCGGCGCAGGAAGTGACCAACGGGCAAAAAATCGGCGGAACAATATTGCTCCGCCTACCGGTTAGTAAAAGTTTAATTACAACTGTGACAGGTAAGCGAATTATAGAATAAATTCTTGTCCGCCGATTTTAAATCACAGTCGAGATGGTGTTTATCTGTTGTAAGAACGAGCGACCCTATTCCGGGTTCGGTCAGTTTGTATTTTTTTTTTTATATTTTTTTATCGAAACAAATAACGCGCCCCGAGCCGCACCCCGATGAGCGTATATTTTTGGTCTAAAACGTAGTCATCAACGGTGAAAGAAGCGGGCAGAATGCGCACGGTCGGTGCGAGGCTGATTTGCAGATTTTCCGCAATTTCATAAGCCGCAAAACCGCCGAAAGTGTAGCTGAGTCCGATTTTATTTTTGAAAACGCGCTCTTGGTCTGCGTCGAGATTTAGGAATTCAGCTTCGCCGTTCGGAATTTGTCCGCGGGTTGTCAGCGATAGATTTACCAAAACACCCGCCGTTGCGCCGAATGTCCAACCGTCGCGCCCGCCCTCGTAGCCTACCGTTAACGGAATGTCGAGCAGTCGGTAGCGATTGAAATATTCTTTTTCAGAGCGGGTCGTGCGGGTAATCGGTACTTGCCCTAAAATCCGGGTCGTGTCGCCGTTGGGAAGGACGGTGATGATTTTTATTCCTTCGATACTGTCGGTTTCGGTCAGGGTTTGCAGGCGATTGAAGCGTTCGGTGATTTGGGTAAATTGCCCGCCGACCGCTATACCGAAACCTGATTTCAGCTTGTACTTTACATCCAAACCGTAGGTCATCGTCTCCAAAAGTGTTTCCTCCTCACGGCGTTGTCGCAGTAAATCGGTCGTCGTCGTCGAGTCGTTTTTCGCGCTTAATGTGCGGTCAAAAATGCTGTAACCCGCATAAGTGCCGACGGAAAATTCATGGTATTTTCTGCTGCGGCGGTCGTCCTCCTCCGCTGCCGGCGCCTCGGCAATCGGCGTTTCTTTTTCATCCGGAATTTCCGGTTCAAGCAAAATCGGTTGTTTTTCCGCTTGCGGGTCGGTTGACTCATCCGCGTCGGTAAAGATTTCAGCGGTATTATCTTTCTGCTCGTCTGAAGGCAAACCGATTTTTAAGTCCGTCGTTACATTTTCTTGCACGTTTATTGCGCTTTCCGTGCTTTGATTTTCGGCTGTTTCGGTCGGTAAGAAATCATCCGTATTCAGGTCGATATTTTCGGCGGCAATCGTTGTTTTTTGTGAAATATTTCTCTCGTCAATTGCCTTCTCTTGCACACCCGGTTTCCCCTCTTCGGCAATCGCGATATTATCTTCTTGCGCACCTTTGGCAACGCCGGTCGTATTTAAAACAGCAGTCGTCGGGTCATCGGAAATTTGTCTTGTCACTTCCGCAGTGCTCGTTTCCGTCCGTGCCTTTTCCGTCTCGACCGCCGCATTTTTCCGGGTCGGTATAACCTCCGTCACCGGCTCGCTGCTTTCGTTTTGCTCCGCAAAACCGTACACACCGTAAGCCGTCAAAGTCGCCGCGAGCAACAAAACTCCGCCGAAAAACAGCCAAAAGAAGCCGCGTTTTTTGCGTTTGCGCTCGGCGTTAACGGCATCGACGCCGGGTTCGATGGCCGCCCAAATCTCATCCGGGTTGACCTCCGAGGAGTAAGCCTCCAATTTTTTATTTATATCCTTATCACCCTCTCTCATGCTGATTTTTGTTGAATTTGTGACTCCGTGTAGAGTTTTCTTAACATTTGTTTGGCGCGGGTCAGTTGTGACCGCGAGGCACTGTCCGTGATGCCGAGCATTTTGCCGATTTCGCGGTGCGAGTAGCCTTCGATGGCACTCAAATTAAAAACCGTGCGAAAACCGTCGGGCAATGTACTGACTAATTTAATGATTTCTTCCGCCCCCAAATTATCCAAAGCCAAAGGCGGCGCGGTCTCTTCGCTGTACATCCGGGCGGTCGGGGTTTCGCGGCGCACGTGTTTTTTATCCAAATAATCCAAAGCGCAGCGCACCGTAATCGTCCGCATCCAAGCCTCGAAAGAACCCGTATTTTTGTAGTTGTCGATGTGTTTAAAAATGCGCAACAAGCTCTCTTGTAAAATATCTTTTGCCGTCGGCACGTCCGACACATAGCGGCGACTGACGCTCATCAGCATCCCGCTGTATCTCCGCACGAGTTCGTACTGCGCGGTCTTGTTGCCTTTGCGGCAGGCTTTTATGAGTTGTTGTTCGTTGAGCAAAAGTCGAAAGGTGAATAAAAGAAAAATAGTGAGGACTGCCTTTTTTGACAATCCTCACTTTTTACAGGAATTAAAAATTTCAGATTATCTTATTCGGGAACAACAGAAAAAGTACCCTCGGCTGTAGTTGTATTGCCTGTTTGAAAGCTCACTACCTCTCCGCTGAAAGTACCGCTGATGTTAGTATCGGTATAGTTGGTAATCGTGAAGTTTTCAAAACCGCCTTGATTTTGATTGGCAGCACCATAAGACCACCCGAGGTTTTGGTCTTGAATAATCTCTATGTAATTTAAATTACCGCCGTAATCGCCCGCACCCGCGCCGATAAACCCGATAAAAATGCCTACACTATCGGTATTTACCGAAATATCCGTAGAAGCCGCACTTGCGTTTACATTCGTTACCAAGTAGCTTTGGGTGACTCCGTCGATGGTCACGGTCAAAATATTCTCTTCGACCGCTTGGTCGCAGGCACTTACCGCGCCCAAGTCATTCGTACCGCCGATGACAATTTCCGTATCACTGCTCTGCACTAAATTATTCAAATCGACTGCCGTCAAAGTTGCCGTGGCGGGAGCATTACAGAACGTAGCTAAAGTATTGAAACTGCCTTCGTCCGTGTATATGTATTGGGTCGGTCCGCCGTCGTAGTCAACGATTACCAAGCTGTTGACCGCCGGTGCGCCGTCGCAATCGACCACCGTGCCGGTGATTGTCGTACTGTTGATTTCGGGTGCATCGACGACGAATGTTTCGGTATTATTCGAGCCTTCGGCAAACGGACCTATCTCTACATTCAACAACTCGCTGCCGCATTGGCTTAAAATGACGACCGTCAAAACCTCCCCCGCCGGCACCATCCCGCTGTCGCTGCCCGCATCGTTGGTGTAGCCGTAGCCGCCCGTGCCGATAGTTTCGGAGATAACGTTGATTTGTGTATTAACGACGGGGTTTCCGTTACTGTCCGTCAGATTGATGGTCAAATCCGCCGAGGGCAAATCAAAATCCCAATTCCAAAAAGAAAAGTGACTGACTTCGCCGACGTAAACACCGTTTTGCAGCGTCGCCGTACCTTCCTCTATCCACATGCCGATAGCTTCGTCAAATGACCACAGCGGCACCTCGTCAGCGGTCACGCCGTCCGGGACGGGTACGCTGACGGTGGCGGTTTTGCCCTCGGCAAGGTTCAGTTCCTCGCCGTTTTCGCCGCGCAGTTCGACGGCCATCATGCCGACGGTTTGCAGGACGACTTCGTCGGCGGCGGTATTTATGCCTTGTAAATTACCCGGCATTCGGTCGTAGATGTCGGCGTCGTTCGGGTCGAGATAGACCGCTGCGACCGCTACGGTTCCGTTGTAAGTTTCGCCCGTTGCCTCGTTGATGACGGCATTTTCGGGAAAAATGAGCTGTACGCCGTCATCCTCAAAAGTGTATGCACCGCCGGTCAGCGCGGAAAATTCGGTTGCGAAATTCATCGGCAGCAATTCTACCTTCACGCGACTTTCTGCATTTGCCTGCGGAAAAAAGCGGCGACTGCCCTCGAAAAAACCGTCTTTTTGTACGGTCAAATACGCCCCTTTAGCGTTCATTTCCGTGTCGGCAAAAAAGAAGTGACCGTAGTCATCGGTCGTCGTGCTGTTGCCGTTCAGGGTGACGGTCGCGCCGATTACGAGCGCGTCGTTTTGGTCAACGACTACGCCGCGCAGGTCGCCGGTGATGTTTTCAATGCGTTGTTCCCACTCCTGAATAATCGGCGGGTCGGGCATGGTTTCGGTAATTTCCGTGAGGTCGGTGTCTTTGCGGCAAGCCGAGAAGACGAGTAAAAAAAGCAGTGCGAGCAGACTTAAATTTTTCATGCTGAATATTTTTGCAAAGCGGTTTTTGCTACCGCTTTGAATTATTTTAAAGTTTGAAGAAAGGTGTTTTGCAAAACGTGTAATTGTCGGTTACAACTGTTAAAGGGGACGGGAGGGGGAAACGCTGCACGGG
>JAHDCG010000012.1:52858-63347 GCA_020629965.1 Saprospiraceae bacterium
ATAAGGCAACTCCGTCCCCGCCGGACACAGCACGTAATCAATGTCATAATTTTTGGCAATCATGCCCGTCAGGCTCACGTCGCGCTCGGCGTTGCGAACCAGTTGCAGGCGTTTGTACCATTCCGCCATTTTTGCGGGGGTGGCGGGGATGTATTTATAATGCACAAAATTGTCGCGGCGGGTGCGGCGCATGAGGTCGAGAGCGGTTTTGTTTTTGTGGCGATTGTCGTCGGTGTTGTCGCCGGGTTTGCCTAAGACTAAGACCGTCGAAGGCTGCGGCGTTTCGTTCTTTAGGTAGTCGATGACGGCGTTGTAGTCTGCATCGCTTTGGTAAGTGAGCATATTTTTTACATTCACACCGCAACGGGTGCAGGCAATCAGCAGAATCAAAACCACAAAATACGGACGAATTTTTCGCCAAATATTTTGTTGCTTTTCGCTGCGGGTGAAAAAAGCCATTTCGATAAAGAGCGTGAAAAGCAGTGCCAAACCCTGCATCCGAAAGGGGTAAGATTTGAGCAGAAAACCGCCGGAGAGGTCGAAAAACAGATTGTCCGCTAAACCGATTAAAACGTAAGTAAAACCGATAGCCGACATCGCCAAGACCAAGCCGCGCAGCATGGTCAAATCCGCTTTTCCGTGTAAAAAATCTCGTACTTTTTTACTTTGCCATAAGTAAAAAACGACCGCCGCCGCTAAGCAGATATTGAAAAAATGTCGCCTGAAAAAGAAGTCGAAAGAGGCGAACAGACCTACGTGGTGTTTATTGCGAAAATAAACGTAAATGTGGTTGAGATTTAAATCGGTGTTGACCTCCCCGGCAAATATTCCGCTCGCCAAATAGAGCAGCAGCGGCAAAATCAGCACGCCGTAAAAGAGTCCGAGTTTGAAAATTTGCGCAAAAGGCATCCGCCGAAACAGCAACACCAAAAAGACACTCACCGCAAACCAACCGCCGATTAAAACGTGGAAATAAGTCGCCGCGACCGTGCAAGCAAAAGCTCGAAAATACTTTTCGCGCAGCAAAAAAAGGACGCCCCAAAAGAGGAAAATGTAAGCCACGGATTTCGCCTCGATGCCGCCGAATATCCACTCGCCGGCATAGAAACTTTGTTTGGTCAAAACGAATATTTGCAGTAACAGCAAAGCCTGTAAATTACTGAAATTCAGCCGTTTAAAAATTTTCGCCAACGGTATCGCCAATAAGAAATAAGTCACTAATCGCCCGAAAAACACCGTCGCTTCAAAACCGACAAAATGCACAATCGGTCCGAAAATATACTCGAACAGCAGTCGCGCCCCCGGAAATTCCGTCGCCATTACCGAACCCGGTATCCACTCCGGGTTAAAAAATTGGTGAGCGTATAAAAGGTATTGTTCCTCGTTGGTTTGAGGGACGAAGGTGAGGAGATTGAGGGCGAGTAAGATAAAAATCAGCGCCGTTAAATTGGCTTTTTCTGTGAAATTGATTGCTGTGGATTTTGACATGAGTTAGGGTGAGACGTTAGATTTTAGATATTAGACGTTAGACTTCGGATACGACTAAAATCGAAAGACGTTTTCAAAATAAAAATCCGCACTAATCCGCTCTATCCGCCTCCTCCGCGAATCTATCCTTATCTCGCACGACCGGCACCCGCACCTCTCCCCGCTCGATGCTGTTTTTCACAATAAAAAGCGGACGTTTTTTGACCTGAAAAAAGATGCGCAGCACGTATTCGCCAATCAAACCGATGGCAAAAAGTTGAATGCCGCCGAAAGCGATAATCGTCGCCAAAATCGCCGTAAAACCCTCGGGCGTCGAGTTGTACACCAACCTTTTAAACAGCACCGTCAGCAGATAAATACCCGACAGCGACATGATGAATAACCCCAGGCGCGTGATTAACTGTATCGGATATTCACTGAAATTGAAGATGCCGTTAAACGCCAATTCGAGCAGTTTTTTGAGCGAATATTTGCTCTCGCCAGCCTGTCTTTCGCTGCGTTCGTACTCCACGCCGATTTGCTTGTAGCCTATCCAACTGCGCATACCGCGAATAAAACGACTCTCCTCGGGCATGGCGTTGAGGTGGTCGATGACGGCGCGACTGACAAGGGAAAAATCACCGCTGTCCAACGGAATTTCGACGTAAGAAACCCGTTTCAAAAAGCGATAGAAGGAAGCGTAAGCCGCCCGTTTGATGAAATTTTCCTTCCGTTTTTTGCGCACGGCATAGACCACGTCGTATCCCTTTTTGTACTGCTCGTAAAAGTCGGCTAACAACTCCGGCGGGTCTTGCAAATCACCGTCCACAATCAACACGGCTTCGCTCGCGTTCACGTAGGTCAGCCCGGCGGTGAGGGCGAGTTGGTGCCCGAAATTGCGGGACAGAAAAACGGATTGATAACGCGGATTGGCGAGCGATAACTTGCGCATCAGGTCGGGCGTTTCGTCGCGGCTGCCGTCATCGATGAGGATGACCTCGATGCTGAGTGGAGAGGTCTGCATCAGCTGGTCGAGGCGGTCGATGAGCATATCGAAAACCTTGCCTTCGTTGTACAGCGGAACGACGATGTTGATTTGTGGTGTGTGCATGTAGTCAATTTAGCGGCACAAGGTAGGGGCTTTGCGATGAAATAGATAAGATTTGCGGATTTTTTTGAGTTTTCACTCCTGCAACTCCGCCTTAATCCGCTCTTCTTCCCGTCGCAAATCCTTTTGTATTTCTTCGACCGCGTAATTTATTTCGAGGATAAACTCCCGGTTTCGCACTGCGGTCTTGCTCGACGGCGATTTTTACGCTCGATTTCGGTGAAGTAACGCTTGGCGCGAGTGATGGCGGCGAGTTCGTTTTTCAGTTCTTGAATGCGGTCTTTCATGGGGTAAAATTAGGGAGGATTTGGGGAAAATGGGATTTACAAACCAAAAGGTTGAAAAATTGTACAATATTGCGTACATTTGTAAGTACAAAATCAAAAAAATATGAATGCAGTAACCGTATCATCACTGAGAGCGAAAATGAAATACTATTTTGACTCTGTCAGTAAATCAGCTGATGTGTTAATAGTTCCTCGAAATAATAATGAAGACGACACGATAGTCATTATGTCCATCAAAGAATACAATTCCTTAATGGAAACGGAACACCTACTCTCTACTTCTGCGAACAGAAGAGCTTTGGAAGAGTCAATCAAACAAGCAGAACGAGGAGAAACAGTACCTTTTTCATTGGAAGATTAAAAAAACGATATGGACATTGTTTTCACAAAAGATGCGTGGAAAGAGTTTGGCTATTGGATTGATACGGATGCGGATATGGTATTAAAAATCAAAGATTTAATAAAATCAATTCAACAAAATCCGTTTAAAGGTCTCGGCAAACCCGAACCGTTAAAACGTAATTTGAAGGGCTATTGGTCACGCAGAATTAGCAGAGAACATCGTTTGGTTTACAAGGTTTCCGGTATAAAAGGAAGAGACCAAAAATGCACGATTGTACAATGTCGATTTCATTACGATGATTGAGAATATTCCACAAAAAAAAAGCAATGCCGTCAAGACATTGCTTTTTCTCTGTAAAAATCGTTTGAAAGTCACCTATTCCACTTCCACCGTTTTCTTCAACACGCCCGTAAAAGAGCGCAATTCGATTTCGTAGGTGCCCGGCTCGGAATTAAGAAAAGCGAAAGAACGTGTCTTCCGGTTTCATGTTAACCCATAATTATTCTGTTACTCCATGCTAAAACTTCCAATAAAGCATAAGTTGTTGCTTTTAGAGTATAGTTCGTAATATGAGCCGCATTTTTGTAATAATGAGAACCGATGTTCCCAAATTGCTGAATACTTTTCAAACAAGCCGTAATGTGCAATTCTTCGTATTTGTCAAATCTCTCATGACTCCCGTCACTAAAATATTCCCGACCGTCTAACCAATTTATTGCATCATTCAAAAAATTAGGTTTTTCTGTTATATCCTCCGGTATAATATCACCTCTTGCATCCGAAACATTCTTTAAAACCGCTTCCGAAATAACCCTCATTTCCTTTATACAGCTATCAATCACAGTCGAATCAACCGTATCTAAAGAGTCCAATATTCTACAAACTTTCTTATGCTCTTCGTTTGACAAAATGTTGTTTTCAAAAACCTTAAAAGCATCAGGATGAGCAACTTTATGGCAATATTCTGAAGACTTTTTCATTTGCTTTATCAAATATTCGAGCATTTCCGCATCGTCATCTTTTTCAAAAACTCTGGCATTTTTACCGTACCTTTTCATTTTCGACTCGATATTTTCGACATATCCGGTATTGACAATCAGAGGCTTAACGATACCTTTCGCAGCTAATTCGTTCATCTTATTAAGCCCGACCGTTACGTGGTCGTCATCGACCGCTGCTTCACTCGGCGATATCATTCCTCTACCGTCGAGAATGACGCCGTCGTAGCGTGCAGGATTTTCTTCTAAGGCTGCCAAACCCTCACTTAAATAAACAAACGGTATAATCGTAATGTCCATTTCAGCAGCTAATAATTCAAGAGACTCTGCGTAAGCACTATCGTCGTCAATCAAAATAACTTTAAAATTATTATCCATATTTACTGATTTACGGGCAAGATGATTTGAAAAGCCATCGGGCTTTCGTGAACAGATGTTAAAGGGTAGATATCGCCTTTATGGATTTCTTTGATTACTTTTCCGACGATAAAGCCGCCTAAACCTGTATTACCGTATTTTCCGGCTCTTTCGTCTTTTTTAAGATAATCGACAAATGAGAAACCAAGCGGAAAGGGCAAGCCGTTGTTTTTGAAAATAATCTCTACGTTATCTTCAATTTTTCTAAACTCGAATTCTAATTTCCCTTCTGATTTTTCGGGAAAACTATGTTTTGCCGCATTGCGCACCAAGTTAGAAAAAACCTCCGCAAGTAACGTCTTATCGAAGTCAACTTCGATTTCTTTACCGGAAACTATGATTTCTAAATTAGGAAACTCATGTCGAAAAGGGGTCATCCTTTCGTTCGTAAATTTCTTAATTTTTTCCTTTAGAAAAGTAGGTGTTTTGGTTTCTAAGTTCAATAAAATTTGTACTCCCTCAAATATTTCGGCAATACCGGAAAGCTCATTTTTTAGCATATCAATGGCCACCCACGGTGTCAAATCCGCAAATTTAGGAGATTTACTGATGCTTTCGGCATCAGTAAGCGCAGTTCCGGCTTTATTTTTTCTGTCTAAGAAAATTTTTAAGACCGTAAGAATGTTGTCTGCAGAACTGATGCGTTGTTTTACGCTGTGTCTTAGAGTTTTTAGGCTGTCTGTTTCGGACTCTAAAACCTCTTGCAGTGTATCCAAATATTCTAAAGTCAACTCTTCGTATTCGGCAATAGTCCTTTTTTGCTCTTTAATCGGAGGGCAATAAATCTTAATAGATTTTAAATCTTTAAGACTAATCTTACTTAAAACCGAGCCGCTGTTTAAAGCAAGAAATTGACTCTCAACATAATCGCTTTTCAACTGAATACATAAATACGCTGCTAAAATTTTCGCTTCATCTACTTTAATAATGCTGATATAATCTTGAGTAACGAACTCATGCTCCTGTTGATTTGGTTTAAAAGTAATTGCATATTTACTGTCTCCTATCAAATTAAATAAAACTATGTCGGGAGCAGATACGAAATCAATCGACTTTTCAGGTTGAGGATTATACTCAATCGCAGAATGTTGTGTGTTCAAATAAATATTTTCCTGTTGTTGTCGAAGAGTATTTACGGTAATTTTGTTTCGAGGGTATTGCGTAGTGTCTTTTTGCTTTGGTGTATTCCGAAAAGATTTACCTTTTTTAACCTCGATAATCAAATCATTCAACGAGAGATATTCATTTGGTGTTTGACTGAATAAATCGGAAAGTTTACGATACAATCCTTTTGTAAAAAAGAGAGGCAGTACTGTATTCGCAGACAATACAGTCTCTCCGTTTACCCACACAGAAAGTTCCGTATTTCCTTCACCCTGTTCGTAATTCCGAAGTATATTACCGTAATCGGTAATCGCTTCAAATTCGCCGGTACGGCTAAAGTCAGACTTTTTCAAGGACGCAAAATAAATACTGTTTTTTGACGACCTGCTTTTGTCAATAATGATTAAATTGTACGGAATCGCGGTATGTAAAAGTGTATTCCGAGGAAGTGAAATGACCGCTTCTAACCGGTTGTTCTTTACAAGATTTCTGACTATTTCATTTTTTCTCAAATCTAAAGAACTGTTTGGCAAGCCGATTACAGCTTTCCCGTTTTTGTCCAATAAATCCAAAATCAAACTTAGAAAAGCGAGTTGAGAATTTTTCTCTGCCGTGTATTTGTTTTTTGTTAATAATCTCAAACCTATCGGAGGCGTACAAACTATACTTTCATACTTCTTCTCGTAGCTGTGAGTGAAAGCATTACCTGCTTTTAAAAAAGATGTGTCTAAACCTCGTAACATAAATCGAATACGACAAACGTCTATGGCCTGAGAAGTAATGTCTATTCCTTTGATGATTTGCCCTTGCTTAGCCAAACTTGTAGTCAAATGCCCGAAACCTATACATGGGTCGAGAATTATTTTCGAGCCGGTAATAGTGTAAAAATCTTTTGCTACATTGATTAGTGTCTCACTGTCTGTATGTTCACCGACAATACGACCTCCGTTAAAAATTATTTGTCGGTCTACAAACTCTGCTACAACTTTATCGGAGAAATTACCTTTGTAAAATTTATTGTATATCTTAAATAACAAATGTCTTTTATCGGCTGTCGAAAGATAATGAAAAGTAAGAACTCTTTCGTCTTCCTCGTTTTTCTTATGCAAAATACTCGAAACTGCCTCATGAAATTCATTTTTATCATTCATGAGTTCATGCTCGAGTACTACCTCTCGGAATAAGCACACTATTCCCGATGCATTAATATCGACTGACGAGGTTGAGACATCTTTATTAGCGATAAAGATGCTCTTCAAATCATCAAATATTTCAGATAGTGATAAATTCATGTTCATTATTTTGATTATAGTGCAAAGATATACCCCCTCCGTGCAGTATATTTGCACTCAAAAAAAAGTGAGCAATATTAACCAAATTATCCGCTACAAAATCATAGACAGTTGTCTGCGTCGTAAAGGTCGCAAATATAATTGGAAAGATTTAGCGGAAGCCTGCGCGGATGCCTTTGACGAAAACGGCATTATAGCGGCAACTCCTTCGCGGCGTACAATCATGGGTGATATCAGCAGAATGCGCAGCGGCATTCTCGGATACGAGGCGCCGATTATTTACAAAAAAGCTGAAGATATTTACCTTTACGAAGACAGTAATTTTTCAATATCCGGAAATACATTGACAAACGGCGATTTGCACGAGTTGCGTTCCGCACTTACTATTTTAAAGCAGTTTAATGGAATTCAAGTAGAAGAAATCGAACAAATAGTTACTAAAATTGAAGACACTTTGTTGCGGAAAGAGAAAAATGAACCGGACTCGGTTATCCGGTTTGACAGGACACAAAATCTAAAAGGTCTTGATTTTTTACCGATTTTACATCGACATACTTTGAACAAACAGGTTCTGAGAATACAATATCAGCCGTTTGATAAAGCAGTTTCGACGATTTTAATCAGTCCTTACTTGCTCAAAGAATATAACAAAAGATGGTATTTGATTGGATACAATCATAAGAAAGCGACAATCCAAAATTTAGCTCTCGACCGCATTATCAAGGTCGATACAGAATTGATTGAAAAATTCACTCTTGTTTCGTATTTTGATAAAGAATATTATTTTCGTTCGATTATCGGAGTCAGCAGGAATGAAGAGGTCGGTATCCAAAAAATTGTTATCGAAACTACACCTTTACAAGCTAACTACATCAAGACAAAACCTATACACGAAAGTCAAAACTTAGAAGAAGAAACTCCGACGAAATCTGTTTTCTCATATAAATTGATACCGAACTTTGAATTGGAAAGCCAACTGCTCTCTTACGGCGAACACATTAAAATTTTAGCTCCTGAAAGTTTAAAATTTAAAATGAAGGCACGATATAGAAAAATGGCAAGCGGAGAATAAACGCAAAGCACAAAAAAAGCAATGCCGTCAAGACATTGCTTTTTCTCTGTAAAAATCGTTTGAAAGTCACCTATTCCACTTCCACCGTTTTCTTCAACACGCCCGTAAAAGAGCGCAATTCGATTTCGTAGGTGCCCGGCTCGAAGTCGTTGTAATCTACCTCGTAGATGGTGTTGACGGGCAGCGACCACAGTTCGTCTTTCAGGACGATTTCGCCGTCGGCATTTTTGACTTTGATGTCGCTGAGGTTAACGTTGACCGTTTCAAAGTCGATGTAGAGCAGTTTATTTTCTGCGTCTTCGTAAAAGGTTTCTGCGGAACCTGCGATAGCTGATTTTGGGGTAAATTCTTCGGAGGATACAGAGGTTTGAGCGAATAAATTTCCGGAAATGAGAAGACCGAAAACCGCTAATAGTGTAAGTTTGCGCTGCATTTTAGTCGTAGTTTGAGAAGTACTGATGATGAAAAATATGTGTCAATGAGATATTCAAAGTTAGGGGAATTTTTTCAGCGAAACCGCCCTCAACCAAATATTCTAAGTTTTTGCCACAAGTATAACCGCTTTTGAGAACATTTATTTCAAAAATCGAAAAAATACTCTCCTTATCTTTGTTTTAATACGTTTTGACAATCGCTATTGTTCGCAATAAATATTCGTTAAATTTTAGTTAACAGCTTGACCCGCAGTAGCTGCCGAGACCTTCCTGTACGTTCGCCGACATTTCTTTACGGCTTTCCGCACGCAGTGCTTACCTTGCGCTCGTACCAAATCAGACTCGCTTGAAAAAATTTCTGCTGCGCAC
Organism: Saprospiraceae bacterium; assembly: GCA_020629965.1. Classification (GTDB taxonomy): domain Bacteria; phylum Bacteroidota; class Bacteroidia; order Chitinophagales; family Saprospiraceae; genus JAHDCG01. The sequence goes on from JAHDCG010000012.1 coordinate 61,750, forward strand.
CCTCCTCTTTTGCTTTTTGCTGTTCCTCTGCGTCAATGCGCTGCTGTTTCTTGCCGCCCGTAACAACGATTTTATCGGCGGAATATGTCTCAAACACAAAACTTTAACACAAACCGCAAGCCCGAAAATTATCCTCGTCGGCGGGTCGGGCGTCGGTTACAGCATGGACTCGGAGTTGTTGCGTGAAAAAACGGGGAAGGCCGTCGTCAATATGGGACTGTACGCGCAGTTCGGTTTGCGCTATATGTGTGAAGAAATTAAGGACGACATTCGCCCGGGCGACGCCGTTTTCATCATTCCCGAGTACAGTCAGTTTTATCTCTTTTTTGCAGGTTGGACGGGTCTGAACGAGTTGGTTTTTGTGCATCCGCAGTCGTTGACGCATTTGAAAACCCGGCAACAATTTAAAACCGTCGCCAAGTCTTTCCCGCGTTTTTATCAAAGAAAAATCGGGCGGTTGGGAAGTGACTTGTATGAATTGGTCGGCAAAAAAAATGAGGAGAGAAAATATTTTAACGCGCACGGTGACTATATCGGACATTTGGAAAAAACGGACAGTATCGACCTAAGCAAACACGGTTTGTTTCCGCCTTTTGTGCAGCCGAAAAATTTGCGTTTCAACCCGGCGGTCATTCCCTACCTCAATGACTACGCGGATTTCATCGAAAGTAAGGGCGCGCAAATGTACTTCCTCTTTCCGACCGTGCCGCAGGAAAAATTGGCGAAGCAAGCAGCATTTGCGCAAAAAATTGAGAAAGAGTTGAAGCAAAAAGCAACCTTTCCGATTTTAAATACCCCCGAAAATGCCGCGCTGCCGTTGTCCGATTTTTACGATACGGTCTATCATTTGCGCAAGCCGGGACGCAGGGCGCGGACAGAGAAAACGGCAGCGGCTTACATTAATTTCCTCGAAAAATAATCAAATTTTACTGATAAAAACGGTGTCTTGACTATCCCTGCTATTTTGAGTCAATTTACCTTGCAAAACCTGATACAAACCGTAAAAAAACAAGCCCGAACCAATCAGACCGACAAAATTGAGCACGGCATAAATCGTCGTAATCATATCGTAATCGGCATTATCGGACTGCATGTAAACGAAATTCATGTACATATAACCGAACACCGTCAGCGTCCGAATCAACGCTCCGACAAAAGTCATCGTGCCGCCGGAATGCTTAAAATTTTTCCAAACGTAAATGCCGAGTAACAACACAAAAAGTGCCGGCAGATAATTCAATATCTGCCAAAAAAACTGACCGAATTCCTCCCAATTACCGAATAATCTTCCTAATCCGCGCATAATTTATTTTTTGATTACTTAGGTGTCTGACACTTAGCCCAAGCAAATAACGAAGAATTTAATTTTTATCGAAATTTAGCGAATAAAAAGTGTCTGACACCGGTGCCGGTTGCGACATTGGTGTCAGACGCTTTTCTTCGTTTAAGCCTCAGATTTTATTCTTAATGTTTTCGCATTTTATTGATAGCAGCGTCAGACACCTGAAAAGTTACAATTTTTGAGTGAAGTATTGCGTAAAGGTAAAATAATCCCTCACTTCTCACACAACATTCCCCCTTTTTCCGTGTTCGGATTC
>JAHDCG010000012.1:63447-64925 GCA_020629965.1 Saprospiraceae bacterium
CCTCCCGGTGTCGGTAAGTCCCTGATTGCGAGACGCTTAAAACACGCTTTCGCCGACGGTAAATCCTTTGAGTACCTGATGTCGAAATTCTCGACGCCCGACGAAATTTTCGGTCCGATTTCCATTAAAAAACTGAAAGAAGAGGACAAATACGAACGCCTCACCGACCGCTACCTGCCCGGCGCGAACATCGTTTTTTTGGATGAAATCTGGAAAGCCGGTCCCGCCATTCAAAACGCGCTGCTGACCATTCTCAACGAAAAAATCTACCGCAACGGAGACACGGATTTGCGGGTCAACATCAGAGGCATTATCACGGCATCCAACGAATTGCCGCCGCGCAATAAGTCGCTCGACCCGATTTGGGACCGCTTTTTGGTGCGCCTGGAAATCGGCAAAATTCAGTCCTTCGGCAACTTCGTCAATATGATAACCGACACGCGCAACGTCTATTCCGACGAAATTTCCGAGTCGGCAAAAATGACCGAAGCCGAACTCAACGCATGGGACGAAGCCATCGACGACATCGAAGTCCCCGCCGAAGTCCTCAACACCGTGCAACTCATGGTGTACAAACTCGAAGACCACAATTCGCGCCCCAATAACGTCGATAAAGAAATCAAAATCTACGACCGCCGCTGGAAAAAAATCATCCGACTGCTGCGCACTTCCGCCTTTCTCAACGGTCGCGCCAAGGTCGATTTGATGGACTGCTTCCTCATGCAGCACTGCCTGTGGAACAACCCGACGCACCGCGACATCGTCAAGGAAATGGTCACCGAAAGCATCCGCAAACACGGTTACAGCATGGCGGTCAATCTGAATATGCTGAAAAAAGAGGTCGCCGATTTTGAGAAAGACGTAGAAGAAGAAACGCAAATCAAGCACACCGTCGCCGAGGAACAACTCCTCCCCTTCAACGAAGAATATTACGAATTGGCGAAAACCACGACTCAGTTCAGCGGCGGTTACATCAAAATCAGTCAGTTTCGCACCATGACCCGCGAGGAGTGGCAGGTCACCAATTTTTACGACGACGAAGGCAATCTGCGCAACCGCATCAAAGCCAAAACCGGGCCGCGCGAAAACACCGTCGAGGTCTTTCACAATAACGAAAAAATCGTCATAGACCTCACCACCCAAAAGAAGGAACGCACGGAAATCATCTTCAAAAAACCACACAAAATCATCGAGGAATACTGGGAAACCCGCCTCGAAAAGCTGAACAATTACATCGACGCGCAACAAGAAAAAATCAAATCGAGTGCCCCCGACGAAATCAATCATCTGACGGATAATTTATTCGTAGATGCAGACCGAGCGGAAATTGTAACGGCGAATTTGGAGGAAGTGAGAACGGCGTTATCGGATTTGAAACTGAGGTTGGAGAAGGTGCAGTTTGGGTATTTGGGGTGAAAGTTGTTGGAGTTGTTGGAGTTGTTGGAGTTGTTGGAGTTGTTGGAGTTGTTGGAGTTGTT
>JAHDCG010000012.1:65025-67353 GCA_020629965.1 Saprospiraceae bacterium
TGGAGTTGTTGGAGTTGTTGGAGTTGTTGGAGTTGTTGGAGTTGTTGGAGTTGTTGGAGTTGTTTTCTTCGGAAAATTATGGTTTAGTTGTCATAATGTATTAGTTTTACGGATAATTATTTCAGAAAACTTACACAAAACAAAAATTATGGCAACCATCAAACGCTTTGAAGACATTGAGGCTTGGCAACTTTCACGCGCACTCAACAAGGAAATTTGGCAGGTTATCAACTGCGGTACTTTCAGTAAAGATTGGGGTTTGAAAGACCAAATCAACCGCTCCTCCGGTTCTGTTGCGGACAATATCGCCGAAGGTTACGGCAGACGCGGCACCAAAGAATTCATTCATTTTCTCAGCATTTCAAGCGGCTCGAACGATGAAGTGCGCTCTCAACTCTACCGCGCCCTCGACCGAAATCATATTGACCAAAAAACATTTGAACATCTCAATCAGTCGTCGGTAAAAGTCGGCTATAAAATCCACAACTTCATCACCTACCTAAAAAACTGCGAAATCAAAGGACAAAAATTTAACTTCGGCTAATCACTACAAAAATGAAAACAGCAACAATTCAAACGACTCAAACCACCCAAACAACGCAATAGTAAAAAGCAGCAACAACTCAAACGATTCCAACAACTCAAACCATTCAAACCACGCACAGGTAAGAGTGGCAACAACTCAAACCATTTTTGAATCAACCAATCAACATACAACTCGAACAAGAATACCAACGTTTCATCGAATTCGGTAACCTCTTAGACCGTCGTTCGCGCCGTTACCTCGTCGAGTACCTCAAGCACCGACTGAGCGGCGAAGTCTATGAAGAACCCGACTTGCACGAAGGCTATTTTCGGTATTTTCGGTCGGCATTGGAGAAGATTACAACCATCGACGACCTGTTGGCTTTGTGCGCAAAAAACGAGCGGATTACCCTGCAAGTCGTGCTCGATACGCTGTACTGGATGCGCAAAACTTTTGAAAAAGCACAACTGAAAAATCCGTGGCAGCGCGAACTGGATACCCTCAAAGGTTGGTCGGTCACGCCGCTCAAAGTCATGCGCAGTCGCTACCCGCATTTACTGAATTTACTGCGCAATACCTACGGCAAAGAAGAACTGAACGCGGACTTTTACGAGGCAAAATTTAAAGCGTTTTTTGCCAAAGAAGACGAGGCGCAGACCAAAGAAGATAAGGATAATTTTGAGTTAATATTTACCGATTTGCTGTCGCAATGGGATGCCCTTTTACAGGCAAAACTGTTGGACTATCAACTGAATAAAATCGAAGAAGAGCGGCAGCAATTTTCGGAACTGCTCGACGCTAAAGTAAAGGAATATAAGCAATTACAGTCCCTCATCACACCGTTTACCGACTACCTCGGTTGGGATATGTCGCGCGAACTGTGGCAGGAAACTTCCTTCGATGTGCTCAACGAATACAACGACCTTTTGGAGGACGAACAATCCGTCAAAGCCCTCGCCGACCTGCTCGGTCAACTGCGCGAAGCCGAGATAGAAACCGAAGAAGAAACCTTTGAAAAAACCATCGTGCGACAGGAATGGAAAACCGACACCCACGCCAAAGCGGAGATTGTCGGCATTCACGAAAGTCAGGATTTGAGCAACCTTGTCAGCTCGGAAGTCGGACTGCTCAGCGACCCGCTGACCGAGGATATTTTTCTGAAAAAATACGCCGACCAGGGTCTGCTGACTTTCCGCTACGAAGACCGCCGTTTGGTGAAAAGTAAGCACAACATCACCGAAATTCACCAAAAAGTCCGGCAGAAAGAAAAAGGTCCCTTCATCATCTGCGTCGATACCTCGGAGTCGATGATGGGCGACCCGGAGCGCATCGCTAAGGTGCTGTGCCTCGGCGTTTTAAAGATGGCGGTGCGCGAAAATCGCGGTGCTTACCTCATCAATTTTTCGGCGGGTATTCAAACCATAAATCTGTACAACATTGCCGACTCCATCGACCAAATCGCCAAGTTTCTCACCATGTCCTTCTACGGCGGCACGGACGTTTCCCTTGCCCTCACGGAGGTGCTGCGCCAACTCAAAAGTAACGACTACCGCGACGCCGACGTGCTGATGATTTCGGACTTCATCATGTACAAAATCGACGAAGACGTGCTTGCCGACATCCGCTATTTTCAACACAATAAAGGCACGGAATTTCACAGCCTCACCCTCAGCGACGAGGCCAACAGTGAAGTCCTCGACCGCTTCGACACCAACTGGATTTATGACCCGAAACGGAAGGGGATTATTAAGGAACTGACTCGTGGTTTAGGAGAGATTAATGAAAGGGTTTGAGTTGGTTTG
>JAHDCG010000012.1:67453-75064 GCA_020629965.1 Saprospiraceae bacterium
GTTGGTTTGTGTTGTTAGAATTGTTTGAGTTCGTTTGAATTGTCGGAGTCGTCTTGTAACTTGCAGTCGTTTTGGAGAGAGCGGCCGTCCGCCGTCCACCCTCCACCCTTTCACCGTAAACCGTCTTCCTATCAAAAAACACAAAATATCCGCAGGTCATCCTTTGACCGTTTCTGCTGCCGACGACATTTTGCGCGCCGGCGGTAATGCCGTTGACGCTGCCGTTGCGGCTTTTTTCATGTCGTGGGTCGCCGAGCCGTGTATGTCTTCGGGCGGCGGCGGGGCGTTTGCGCAAGTGTACGCGGCGCGGAGGCAAGAGACGGTTTTGTACGATTTCTTTTGTCAAACGCCGCGTAAAAAGCGGGCTGTGTCGGAGGCGGATTTTTATTCGGTGACAGTCGATTTCGGCGATACGACCGAAGATTTTCACATCGGCAAAGGCTCTACGGGGGTGCCCGGTGCGGTCGCGGGGGCGTTTGCGCTGCACACGGATTTCGGTTCGCTGCCGCTGTCGGAGATTATTCAGCCCGCCGTCGCTGCCGCTAAAAACGGAGTGACGGTTGTACCTTTTCAGCAACACGATTTCGCGCTTTTAGAACCTATTTTGGCGACGGAGGCGCAGGGCAGAAAACTTTTTTTTCGGAATGAAAAACTCGTGCAGACGGGCGATACAATGTATATGCCCGCTTTCGCCGATTTTTTGGAAGTCTTGGCAAGCGAAGGTAAAGACCTGTTTTATCGCGGCGAAATCGCGCAAAGCATCGCGGAAGATTACCGCAGCAAAGGCGGCTTTTTGACGCTCGCCGATTTTGAAAATTATGAAGTGCTGCGCAAAAAACCGCAGCGTTTTGCTTATCGGGATTATGATATTTCGACCAATGCCGCACCCGCTTACGGCGGTTTGCTGCTGCGGAAGGCTTTGCAATTATTGGAAAAAGAAACCTTGCCGCACGACCTTTTTTCCGCCGCGCATTTTGCGATTTTGGAAAAGGTATTTACGGAAGTCGAAAAATACAGCCGTAATCCCGAGCGGCTTTTCGGCGAAAATCGTAACATTATCAGCCCGTCGCGGCACGGCAATACGACGCATTTCAGCATTGTCGATAAAGACGGGAATGCGGTCGCGCTCACGGCTTCCAACGGCGAGGGCTGCGGTTATTTTATTGAAAATACAGACATTCAGCTCAATAATATGCTCGGCGAAGCGGCTTTGTTGCCGGCGGGTTTTCACTCATGGCAAACCGATGTGCGGCTGCCCTCCATGATGTCGCCGACTTTGGTTTTTGATAAAATGAAAAAGCTGTGTGTGGTGACGGGCAGCAGCGGTGCGGGGCGGATTGTGCCGGCGATTGCGCAAAGTTTGCACTATATTTTGGACGGGAAAATGTCGGTTGCGGAAGCGGTAAATGCGCCGAGGATGCACGTCGCACACGGCAAAACGAACGCGGAGCCGGATTGGAAAAATTTACGAAAAAATGAGCGTTTGGTACGTTGGAAAGAGTCGTCTTTGTTTTTCGGCGGCGTAAATGCCGTGACAACTTTCTGCGGAGATTTACGGGCGGGGGCAGACGGAAGAAGAGACGGGGCGGTGAGCAGTTAAGGGTTGGAAGGGTTTTAAGGGTTGAAAAGGTTGTAGGCGCGTAGTTCTCTCAGTCCGCACCGTAGCATCGACTTTAGTCGATTGGCTAACAAAACATATTCAGGTGCCTGACACCGAACCTTTAGGAATATTCTTAACAACAGGTGTCAGACACGGCTTTTTACTAATTTTACGATAATTCTAAATGTCTGATTGTCAGCTTGATAGTCGTGTCAGACACCTTAGCAATAAAACCAAACATATCAGAAGAAAAGTACCAAACAAAACAGCCCGGTAAAAACTTACCGGGCTGTTTCTTTTCTCTGTGCATTTGTGAAAAAACGCGTCTCACATTTTACAAAAACATAATCACACCCAACAGACCGATGCCGCCCAAAACGATGGTGTACGGCAACGCCATTTTAATCATTTGCACGTAAGACAAGCGGATAGCGGGAGCTAAAGCCGAAGTCAACAGGAATAAGAAAGCCGCCTGACCGTTGGGCGTGGCGACACTCGGCAGGTTGGTACCGGTGTTGATGGCAATGGCGAGATGCTCCAACTCCTCGCGGCTGATGGTGCCGGCATCGAAGGCTGCTTTGACCTCGTTGATGTACACCGTCGCCACGAAAACGTTGTCGCTAATCATGGACAGCAGACCGTTGGCGCCGTAGAAAAGCGCGGGCTGTACGGATTTTTCCTGCTGCAAAACGTACTCGATAATGGGCTTGAACAAATGTAAATCGTGAATCATACCGACGATAACGAAGAAAACCGCCAACAACGCGGTAAAAGGCAGTGCCTCCTCGAAGGCATGACCGATGCTGTGCTCGTCCGTGATACCGGTGAAAGCCGTCTGCAAAACAATAATCGTGAGACCGATGAGACCGACGGGCGCGAGGTGAAATGCCAAAGCGACAATCAAAAAGACGGCGGAAACGGCTTGCACGACCAAGGCATATTTTTCCGCACCGGTGCGGTTAGCGTCCTGCTCTTCCAAAAATCCTTCGATGATGTCTCTTACTTTTTCGGGCAGTTTTTGTCCGAAACCGAAAGTTTTAGTGACTTCCAAAGCAACACAAGTCAGCAGCCCCCCCGCCAAGACGGGCATGGTAATCGGTGCCATCGCGTAGAAAAATTCCATAAAATCCCAACCGAGCTTGTCACCGATGAGCAGGTTTTGCGGCTCGCCGACAATGGTACAAACACCGCCGAGTGCCGTACCGACCGCGCCGTGCATGACGAGACTGCGCAGGAAACTTCTGAACTCATCCAAAGTACCGCTCAGTTCTTTTCTGTCCGCTACCCCGCTGTCGTCATAATCGGTATCTGCCGCCGAGTGTACTTTGTGATACACTTCGTAAAAACCGACAAAAACCCCGATGAGTACCGCCGTCACCGTCAGGGCATCCAAAAACGCGCTGAGAAAGGCGGCAATAAAGGAAAAGAGCAGCGACAACACGACCTTCGACCTGACTTTGATAAAGATTTTGCCGAAAATAAACATCAGCAGCGGCTTCATAAAGTAGATGCCGGCGACCATGAAAACCAAAAGGAGAATGACCTCCAAGTTGCCTTCTATTTCGTGAAAAACGGTGTAGGGCGTTGTTAGATTCATCAGTACGACCTCGAAAGCGATGAGACCGCCGGACTGCAGCGGGTAGCATTTCAAAGCCATTGCCAGAGTGAGAATAAACTCGCCGATAATAATCCATCCGGTCGCGGTTGCGCCGAGGGTGAAAAGCAAAATCGGGTTAAGCACCAAAAAGGCTAAAATGGTTTGTTTGTACCATAGGGGCGAATTACCCAAAAATGATTTGAAGGCTTCCATGTTTGTTTTGTCTTGGTGAAAAATGTCGGTTTAGAAAATTTCGGCGTAAGATAGAGAAATTGTGAATAATGAAGAGAGAGTTGAAGGGATTTTGTTTTTGGGGAAGTGACAGGTCGGCTCTTTGACCTAATGCAACGGTTTATTAAATTTTGATAGTTTCCTTTTTGAACCTGATTATTAGGATTCTTATGATTGGTTATGATTTGGATTTTACTTCGTAAAATCTTCCCGGTTCTCAATCGACATAACTTTCAGAAACTAACAAATCATTGCACTAACCGCCTGTGCCGGAAGATACAGTATGTCCGATTTAAAACCACGCGCGCCGCAGCAGAGTCAAAACAAGCATTTCCTCACCGCGCAAAACTTTCACTTTGACCCGGTCATGATTCCGGGCAAAACCGAGGATAAAAGTACAGCGTTGATTGACCGTCATCTCCGCGACAGGCTGCCCGTTGATTTCGGTAATCAAGTCGCCGACCCGCAGCCCTTTTTTCTCGGCTTCCGAGTCTGCGTACAGGTAAGAAACCCGAAAATTTTCGCCTTGCGCAGCCAGCAGAAAACCGAGCGTTTCGACTTTTTCGTTTTCTTTTCCGCTTTCCGGTCGCGGGTAAAGCGTGATTTTTTCCGCTTCCCAATTTAAAACGACGCGGTAGTTTTCCATAAACATATTACCGACCAATCGTTTGTCTATTTTTTCCGCTTCGATGATTTTTCCGCTTTCCGTCACTTCGCCGGCGCGCCATGTATCGACCCGCAGGTAGTAGGAAGTATCGGCGCGCCCGGCACCGTGTACGCCGTAAGACAGCGTGCCGTAGCCGCGTTTGGTGCGGGTTTTGTCAGGTATCGCGTCCGGAAAATAACGCAGCGGCAGCGACACATAACCGGTGCTGCCTGTGTCGAAAGTGACGGACTTGACTTCGGTCTCGTTTGCGTTTAAAGTAAAAATCGGCGTTCCCGTTTTTTTCTGCGTAAAATTTAAAACCGCCTTTTCGCCCGCGTCGGAAAAGTTGCTCAAGTCATCGGTAAAACTTATTTCGGCATCGGCGTAGTCGATTTCCCAAAAGGCGGTACGCATCAAATTTGCACCGATGATGCCGTCGATATCGAGACAAGCCATGCCGTCATTTGCCCTCAAATCCAAGACCGCCGCCGATATTTCCGTAAAAATCACCTCTCCGATTTGCATACTGTCGAGCAGGGCGAAAGCGGTTTTTTTCTCTTTGTCATTAGAGTCGCTGACCTCGACTTCGACTGCCGCTGCGAGACCCAAATCTTCAAATAATTGCGTAGAAATAACACAAGGTGCCCCGGTATCGAAAACGAAATTGTATTTTTTCCCTCGGATATCGACCTCAATAATCGGTAACCTTTTTGAGTAATCGAAAGGGACGACGGACAGAAAATTGCCGGCGGGAGCGGCTCCTTTTTTTTGTAGTTTATTGACTTTTAAGGCTTTGCAACTCCCGAAAATTGCGAGTAACAAAAACAGGAAAAGGAAGAAAGAATATTTTTTCATGGCAGAAAAGCTGTTACTCAATTTGATTTTTATTATTGCGTTTTATCTCCTTTGCACAATTTCTTTTACCTCTGTTACCGATACTTCGGCTATCTCGGCAATTTTTTCCGCCGCAAAAGCACTCTCAGACAATTTCAAGACTAATCTAATCAGTTCTTTTTTTGCGCCTCGCTTTTTTACCAAAGACAGCCTGCACCGTTCGTCTTGCTCGGCGACGGAAGCATTGTCGTACGCAATCAATATTTTCGTTTTATTCTCATTCCCGAATATCTTCCGAAAGGCTACGTCGTTTTTGCTATCGATAAATCTCATTTTATGCCGCATAGTCTTCTTTGTTTCGTCAAAAATACGAAAAGTCACGGAAGATATAGAAGTCATCCCGAACATTTCGCTCGTCTTATACCGACAAAAGTAATTGCGAGTTCGCTAAATGAGTATGCTGATTTGTCACGAAACGATACGGTTTTTTCCGTTTTTTCTCCAACCAAACCCGATTTTACCCCCGTTCTTTTCTGCAAAGGCAATTAAGAAAAATCGAAAAATATGCAGACCCCGTTTTTAAAAACAGTCGGATTTATATTCGGAATATTCCTGCTGTCCGTCTCGGTCGAGGCACAGTGCTTCGAGGATTATTACGGATATTGGAAAACGCCGGACGGAAAATTCATTAAATTAATCGAAGGTGACCGAAAACAAAAAACACCATCGGAGACGGTAATCGGCAATAAACAAATGAGTTGGCAAGGGCAGCTTTTTTTCATGAGCAAAAAGGAAATGCACATATTAATACCAACCGCTTGCTCGACACCAAAAAAGAGAGAAGGACGATTGTTTCGGTTTGGTATTTTACGACTCAGAAGACAGGAAATGAAAATTCGACCGATGTCGGAAGAAATGAAAAATCTGTTCGGAGAAGAAGATGTGACGCTTTTCAATGATTTTTATATCAACTACGATGACTTCACCTTAGACTCACTGCGCTACATGAAATATAACTCTCCCTACACGATTCGGATTGACCGTACGGGCAAAGTAATGATGAAAAGGCACGACCCTTACGATTGGAATTGGCGAAAAAATCTCTATTACGAAGGTCAAATCAGTGCCGCTCAATTTGAGGAATTAGAAAAACTTGTATTCAAATCCCGCATTACTTCTGTGTCAAACTGTCATTGCCGGCGAAATCCATACAGTTGTCTGCCCCTGCGTGTAGAGTTTTCTCACAATGACGGCTTAAATCATTACAACCTTTCATCGGTTCCGAGAAGAGCCGTTTGGTTGCTGAATTATTTGAATAAAATCATTTACGACACCAAGTGGAAAAGGCTGCGGAAGAAGAAGTATCCGGAGGAGACGAAATGGTGAAACCGGTAAAATAAAATTCAAAATAATTTGGGGCAAAGAAAACATAGTCGCTATACAACCTGCAAGCAGCAGCGCTACCACCTTCCGCTTGGATTTGTGTTCGGAAGCGGTCTTGTCTTGGGTATCGAAATATTTCCAACCCAAAATGCAAAAGGCGACTATCAGCAATGCGCAAAGGAAAAGAACGAGAAGATTCATCGGAGCAGTTTTATTTGGGGATAAAGATAAAAAAATGTGAACGGTGGCGGGGAGGTTGTGAAGTATTTTTGTTTTAGAAATGGATTTGCGTCTTTATGCTCCTATCCATTTTTCTGCTCTTTTGGCGCTCCAAAAGCAGCAAAAGGATGTCGAAAATCTGCACGTTTTCATTTTTTGCGCTGACCGAAGCACTTACTAATCGGAGACCGATAATATCTTTCAGTCTCAAGGGCTTGACCGACCTCGCGGTCACGATTTTGAACCCAATCGGTCAACGCACCGAGGTCATCGACGCGGACTTTACGCTCGGCGATAACCGTTTCGGCTTGGATGTTTCGGCGTACGCCAACGGGGGTTATTTTCTTAATTTGAGTACTGCAAGTGGTAGTTCTACGGTTAAGTTTACGGTGGCTGAGTAAATCGGGCGGATTACTGTAGGAGTGAAACCTATTACCTTTCGGAAAGGCAGCAGGTCTTTTTATTTGCCCTAAAACCACAACAGCCCCCACAAAAATGCAGAGGCTGTCGTCGTTTAAAAATTCGGATATTCGTTACAAGAAATCCACACTACCGTCGTCCATGTCGTACACGGCACCGATGATTTTGATTTCGCCGTTTTCTTCCATTTCTTTCAGTATCGGGCTGTTTTTTCTGATTTGCTCGATGGTGTTGCGCACGTTGCTCGCGCTCGCTTTGGCTACAAATTCCTCGTTTTTGGAGGTGCGGTCGCCTTCGTATTCAACGGACTCTACCGCCGGTCTGATTTTGCTCAACATGGGCGTGATGTTGCCCAATTTCACATCGTCCACCGCCGCTTTGACGGCGCCGCAGTGCTCGTGCCCCATGACGAGTACCAATTTGGAACCCGATACTTTGCAGGCAAATTCCATGCTGCCCAAAATGTCTTCGTTGACAAAGTTACCCGCTACGCGCGCCACGAATACGTCACCGATGCCGCGGTCGAATACATCTTCGACGGGTACGCGACTGTCCACGCAAGAAAGGACGATAGCTTTGGGAAATTGTGCATTGACGCTCTGTCTTACCTGTGCGCTGTGGTCACGTGCCGTCAGGTCGTTGCGCATGAAGCGTTCGTTGCCTTCTTTGAGCGATTGATAC
>JAHDCG010000012.1:75164-76716 GCA_020629965.1 Saprospiraceae bacterium
GTTCGTTGCCTTCTTTGAGCGATTGATACACCATGTCGGGCGTGAGGGCATCCTGTTCTTCTTTGGTCAAAACATCCTCTACCAAGCCGACGATTGCCGTTTCTTGGGTTGCGGGTTCCGGCTCGGCGGTAGTTAGGGTTGCGTTTTGACCGGCGTCGCCGCAGGCGGTGAAAAAGGCAAGTGCTGCAAGGAAAGCACCGAATTTGAATTTCTTCATTGATTAGAATTTTGAGTACGTTGAAAAATGATAAATCGGGTTTGGTTTTTTTCGCCGATTTTTCTGCCCCGACTTCGGAGCAGCATTTTTAATTCGATAACAATAAGTATGAACCGACTTTGTAAAAATTATTAAAAATTTTACGGTTACTATCTTGTTTAAAAGTAAAACTATTATTTGTTCAAAAGTTCGCTGATTTATAAAAAAGTTTTTCCCTTTTTTCACCGAACGCAAATTTGCTGCATGATTCTGAAGAGTTTCAACCGGCGGTCTCGCTTTAAGGATTGAAAATGTAAAAACTTCCGATGCGTCCGAAGAATATACCCTACAGAAACCAAAAGAGCCGTTGCCTAAAAAAGACAACGGCTTCCTTTCTTTTACCGGTTTCGCAACCTCCGAAAATCCGGACAACATACATTTATTCCGTAATAATAATGCTCAACGTATCGGGATTGACGGCTGAAAAATATCCCAAAACATCGTCATTCCAATTTGAAACCGGATTGCCGGGTGCTACCGAACCTCCGGCAAAACCCGCCCCGCCGCTGATGATATCGCTGAGTGAATTAAAATAATCGTAAGATGCCTCGTCAAAGCGTTGCAGCACGACCTGCACGGTATCTTCGGCTTGAAAAATCTTTCGGAATAAGGGAAATCTCGCCGTAGAGCCGTCGTTGAGTTCGTCGTTGACGACCTGCAAATCATCGCCTTCATTTTGCAAAACACCGTTGACCGAATGCAGGACGCGGTAAAAGTTGCTGACACCCGGCGGGTCATCGTATCTGAAATAGAGTAAATAACCCGCATCATTGGGACCCATGGCACTGCGAAACTCCGTGTAGAGTTCGGTCAGTTCCACTTTCTCGGGCAGGAAAGACAGGGCGGTGTACGTTTGTCCGTCGATTTCAGCCTGCAAGGTGTACGTGCGACCCGCCACAGCGGTTACTTGTGCGGTGTACACGCCGTTTTGTTGGTGAGGAATAACGAGGGCACCTTCTCCGCTATCGTCGTTCAGCGTGACGACGGCATTGTCGATACGCTCGGAGGGTGCATTTTCAAAATAAGGAGCAGTCTTGGAAATGATAACCGAGAAATCGTTTGTGCCCTCGCTCAATCTTGCCTCGATAACTGTTTGCTGTTCCGACTCGTCGAGTTCGATGTCGATTACTTTTTCGCAGGCGGTCAAGCAAAAAATCATTGCCGCCGCTGCCAAGGGAATTATCTGTTTTATTTGTATCATTTTATATTTTTTCGTAATTGCTTAGGTGTCTGACGCTGATTTTGGTAAAAGTCGAAAGTATTGCGAATAAACCTAAGTTTCAAGCGAAGAAAAGC
>JAHDCG010000128.1 GCA_020629965.1 Saprospiraceae bacterium
TTTCAAAAAAAATTGACGGTACAAAAACATTTTTACAAAACAGCCGCAAAAGTAGAGCATTAAATCGAGACAGAAATAATTTATTACAAACCCGTTTTTAATCCCGAAAATCAAAGACGAGAAGAAAGATTTCGGACTTCGATAAACAACTACCGCCGGCAAGAATTTAACCGCAGAACTCTCTCCGCTCTCCTCTTTGATCTCCCCTCTATTCTCCTAAATAAAATTACTATCTTTGCGCTGCTTTTCGTAAAAAGCAAGAAAACAGGGCGCGAGTCACCACGCAAAAGGCAGAAATCGAGCCCGTTTCCATACTAACAAAAGAGGTGTATAAAGTTGAAGGATTCCAAAAAGCCGTTCAGCAGGCAACGGTGACCATCCGACAACTACCAACCACCAACCAACAACTAAAAAATGGCAAATACTTCCGAAATTCGCAACGGACTGTGCATCAGACATAACCACGACGTTTGGATTATCAAAGAATTTCAACACGTAAAACCGGGTAAAGGGGCTGCCTTCGTACGCACGAAAATGAAGAGCCTCACCCACGGTCGCGTGGTCGATAATACCTTTCCTTCGGGTCACAAAATCGACATTATTCGCGTCGAGCGTCGCAAATATCAGTACCTCTACAAAGACGATATGGGGTATCACTTCATGAATACCGAGACTTACGAGCAAATCAGACTCGGTACCGAACTGCTCGACAATCCGCAACTGCTGCGCGAAAGCGATATGGTCGAAATCCTCTTCGATGCACAGGAAGAAGTACCGCTGCAAATGGAAATGCCGCAGTACGTCAACATGCGCATCACCTACACCGAGCCGGGCGTAAAAGGCGACACCGCCACCAATACCACCAAACCCGCGACCATCGAAACGGGTGCGGAAATTCGTGTACCGCTTTTTGTCAACGAAGGCGATATGGTAAAAATCGACACCCGCACGGCAACCTACGTCGAGCGTGTCAAAGAATAATTTTTCCCCGTCGGTAGTCGGTCTTTATATTGTTATTCATAAAAAACGGATAATAAACGGCTACCGACGGAATTTTTTTGCCCCCGTTTTTTTCAGAGTCCGTTTTTTGTCCTAAGTTAGCGGACAATATTCTCGCGTGATGAAAGGGTGTTTAAAAGTTTAGGCGTTTAAAGGTTTAGCAGTATTATCCGTTCTAAACGACTAAACCCCTAAACGATTAAACAAATTCGTATGCGCTGCAAAGCAAATAATCTCACCGAACAGATATTGCACCAAAATTATCGCAATCAAGCACCACAAAACGAAAGACACACCAAATAAATTCGGTTATGACCTTTAAAGAAATACAAGACCTTATCAAGTTAATCAATCGCTCCGAACTCTCCGAATTTCGGATGAAAGACGGCGATTTTGAATTGACCGTCCGCACCACGGACTACGTCAAGCGCGGCCCCGTGGTCTCTGCACCCGCCCCGCAAATTATTCCGATGCCGCAGCAACAAATGCAGGCACCCGCGCCCGCTGCCGCACCTGCCGCCTCGGTACCCGCGCCCGCTGCCCCTGCCGCCGCGCCCGCCGCTGCCGAAAAACAGGAAGAACAAGGCAACTATCTCGAAATTAAATCGCCCATGGTCGGTACTTTTTACCGCTCCGCCGGACCCGACAAACCCGTCTTTGCCAAAGTCGGCGACACCGTCGAAACGGGCAGCACCGTCTGCATCGTCGAGGCGATGAAGCTCTTCAACGAAATCGAAAGCGAAGTCAGCGGCAAAATCGTCAAAGTATTGGTAGAAGACGCGCAGCCCGTCGAGTACGACCAGGTTCTCTTCTTGGTAGAACCCGCTTAAAATTCGCACCCGTTTTCTGAAATCGGTTTTTGCCTTTCGGTAAAAATCCCGGTCGGCACGGTGTGCCTGACTTTCCTGTGTCTGTTCAATTCGGAATTATGAAAAAACAACCTCTTTTTAATAAAATACTGATTGCCAATCGCGGCGAGATTGCCCTGCGCATCATTCGTACCTGCCGCGAAATGGGCATCAAAACCGTCGCTATTTACTCTACTGCCGACCGCGACAGCCTGCACGTTCGCTTCGCCGACGAGGCGGTTTGTATCGGTCCGCCGGCTTCCGCCGAGAGTTATCTGAGTGTGCCGCGCATCATGGCTGCCGCCGAAATTACCAACGCGGATGCCATTCACCCCGGCTACGGATTTTTGGCGGAAAACGCCGATTTTGCCGAAGTCTGCACCGAGTACGGCATGAAATTTATCGGTCCCTCGCCCGAGCATATCCGCACGATGGGCGATAAAATTACGGCAAAAGAAACGATGATTAAGGCCAACGTGCCCGTCGTACCCGGCTCCGAAGGTCTGCTGAAAGACGCCAAATCGGGCAAAAAATTGGCGGCGGAAATGGGCTATCCCGTTATGCTCAAAGCCACGGCGGGCGGCGGCGGTAAGGGCATGCGCATCGTGTGGAGCGAAGAAGAATTCGAGCCGCAACTCAACCGCGCCATGACCGAAGCCAAAGCCGCCTTCGGCAACGACGGTATGTACATGGAAAAATTTGTGGAAGAGCCGCGCCACGTCGAAATTCAAATCGTCGGCGACCAGTACGGCAACGTCTGTCACCTCAGCGAGCGCGAGTGTTCCATTCAGCGCAGACACCAAAAGTTGGTAGAAGAAAGCCCGTCACCGATTATGACGGACAAACTGCGCGAAGACATGGGCAACGCCGCCATTGCCGCCGGTAAGGCCATCGGCTACGAGGGCGTCGGCACCGTAGAGTTTTTGGTGGACAAGCACCTGAATTTCTACTTCATGGAAATGAACACCCGCATCCAGGTCGAGCACCCGGTGACGGAGGAGGTCATCGATCACGACCTCATCAAAGAGCAAATCAAAGTAGCGGGCGGCGAAAAAATTTCGGGCGAAAATTACTACCCGACCATGCACGCCATCGAGTGTCGGATTAATGCGGAAGATGTGTTTAATAACTTCCGTCCGAGTCCGGGAAAAATCAACTCTTTCCACAGCTCGAAAGGACACGGGGTGCGCGTCGATACGGCTGTCTATGCGGGTTACAGCATTCCGCCTTACTACGACAGCATGATTGCCAAACTCATCTGCCGCGCCCGCACCCGCGAGGAGTGCATCACCAAAATGGAACGCGCCTTGGAAGAATTTATCATCGAAGGCATCAAAACGACCATTCCGTTTCATAAGAAATTGATGAAAGACGAGAAGTTCCGCGCGGGAGATTTCCACACGGGTTTTTTGGATGATTTTGATTTCGGGGAGCCGGAGTAGGGGAGGTTTTGAGGGTAATAAAAAATCCGATATTCGCTTGAGGACGAGTATCGGATTTTTTTGTTGTAGAAAAGAACTCCGAAAACGACTAAATATTTGCATTAACCGGAAAAACATTAACTTTGCATAAGTGGAAAAAACGGGCAGCATAGAAATCAGAGTCGTCGGAAAATCGGGTAATAAAAATTTACAGCCCGAAAACTACGACATCAAACACATTCGGCAGTTGATGCAGGATGTAGAAGATTTGTTGTACCCAAGTAACAGAAAAGAGAGACCGCTGATTACCTATGATATTGCGGAAGGCTCGGTCAGGCATTTCTTTAAGACTTCGATGCGGAATTTTACTTCTATGGCTTACTCAAAAACGCCGGCGGAAAGAATAAAGCCAACATACATTTAGATACGACCGACCACGGATATTTATCGATAGAAACGGAGGAAGATTTTTTGAAAGGACAAGAGGATAACTTATTGTACCGAGAATTCGGAGTCAGGGCGAGCGGTAAACAAAACATCAAAACGGGAGAACCGGACAAAGGTCTCTCAAACTCATCGAATTGATAGATTACTATCCAAAATTCGACGAAAGCTACCTGAATAATCTGATTTCAAAAGCCGCTGAAAATTGGCAAGGAGTCAATGCCGATGAATGGTTGCATAACTTTAGGGGAGGTTATGAAACAGTTTAAAATTCTTTTGATAGTCGTCTTTCTTTAATTTATGTTCAATGTGTCATTTTATTCATTGACCATTTCATAAACGTATTTTTTTAGTTTTTTACCCACATAAAAGCCGGCAGTATTTTCTAATTCCTCTAAATAAGGTTTGACTTCAACTATAATCCCCTCCTGTTTAGCTTTAATTAAACAACCTATTAGTCCCATCGTGTGGATACCGTGTTGATGTGCTACATCGTTTCCCGCACGTTCATCAATAATCAAAACATCGGAATTTAATTCCTTAGAAAGCGCAATAGCTTCGCACTCACCTCGGTCTAATTCAAATTCCAAAGACTTAATCAAATCAATATCTTTCGGTACTATTATTTTTATCCAATCGGCTTTTTCATAGCTTTCAATGTTAATATCAAAATTTGACAATGCGCGAATTTCTTTATCAACAAACGGAGGAATGATGACAGAATGAAAGAGTTCTTTTAGTAAATCCAGCTTTTCGACTTGAATTAAATTTGAAACAGGTGAAGTATCACTGATGATTATATTCATCGATTAGCGTTAAGTCTGTTTATCGTACGCATATCATTCTCCAATTCTTGCAGACCGTAATGAATAGGTATTTTACGTTTTGCTAATTCTTTTTGAAATAGAGCCTGATGCATCTCCGCAATTTGGGCAGCTTGCCCCAAAGTAACTTTTTCCTCTTTAAATAATTCTAAGGCTATCCGTAGTAGTATATCGGCTTCGGTAAGACCTGCACGTTTTGCTACATTTTCGGCTATGGTAATAGTCATAATAATTTTTATTGCAAAATATGAATTATCTGTTATAAAACGGTGTAAATGATGGATTAATTTTTCTGTCGAGTAATTTTTTCTTGTAAATGGAAAATAAAAAACGTCACCCCCTCCCCAATATCCGCATCTCCACCCGCTGATTTTTCCGCCGCCCCGCCTTCGTGTCGTTACTCGCTATCGGAGCCGTTTTTCCGTAGCCGCGTACTTTGATGCGGTTGCCGTCGATGCCGCTGTCCGTGAGGAAGCGTTTGACTTCTTTGGCGCGCTCGGTCGAGAGTTCGTTGGCGAAAATGTGGCTGCACCAGCCGTTGGTGTGTCCGCCGATTTCGATGGAAAGACCGGGGTTGTTTTGCATAAATTCGCGGACGCGCTCCAATTCCGTGTTGCTTTCCGGCTTTAAATTCGACTCATTGCTCGCAAAGAAAATATTGTTGAGCGGAATGATTTGACCGACCTCGACGGGAGCTAAAAGTATCTGCTTGACCGGCTCGCGGTAGATTTTTTTCGGGGAGGTGTCGGCTTCTTCTTCCTCGTCGGCGAGGACGGGCGCGGGTTTTGCTTTCGGTGTGCCGAGTGACTGCTCCGCCAAAAGTTCGGCGCGGATTTTCTCTTCCAATTCGCGGCGCAGTTCGCTTTCCAATTCTTTTTTCAGTTGAATTTCCAATTCGCGGCGCAGTTCTTCTTTGACCTCCGCGCGCAACTCACGGCGCAGTTCGGCGCGCACTTCATCGGCGAGGGCGATGCGCAGTTCGGATTTTATTTCGTTTGCCCAGTCGGGCAGGGCGGTCTCCGTTGCGCTGCCGCCGCGCACGGTCAGTTGCTCCGGAGCAGTCGGGTGCGGGTTTATTTTTTGTAAAATATCGCGGTCGGCGGGGGAGAGTTCGCCGGCGAGTTCGTCTTTGGTTTCTTCCAAAAGTTCGTCCTGTAACTCGCGGCGCACTTCGGGCAGCAGCTCGGCGGCGGTTTCGCGGCGGGTTTTTTGCTCCACCATTTCCCAGGGAAAGTAGTGAATACCCTGCGGCTTTTTCGCTTTTTTCACCGGCGTGGGCTGCGATTTTTGGTTCAGCCGATTAAATTTTTCCTTCATTGCCGCCAGTTCCGCGTCTTCCTCCTCGTCGCCGCTGATGACGGGCGTATAGGTCTTTTCGGAATTTCCTTTTTCCGTATCACCGCCGTTTTCCGACAAATAGCGGTAACGCGCCTCGTAGCGACGCTGTAAAGCCAACAACTCCGGGTCGCTCGCGTAGGGGCGACTGACCTGATTTTCGACTTTTTCTTCTAACCGAAAAGTCGGCGGCGGCACACTTTCCAACTGCCGCAAGTCACGGTCTATCTCCTGCAAACGCAACTGCATACGGTCAATTTCGGGATTGTGCGTCAGTGCATTTTCTTCCGTCGGGCTGCCGCCGTCCGCGTCCAGTCCTTCGGGATTTTTCGCTAATTCCACCCGCTCGCTCACCGCAAAGTAACCCTCGCGCTCGCCGTACAGCACCACGTTTTCGCCGTAAGGCAGCACCATCGCAAAGTTACCGCGGTCGTCGCTGACAATTTTTCGGTTGCGCTCCGCACTGCCCTCTTTTTCCAAACTCAACGCACCGCCGACGGGCTGACCGGTTGCGGCATTTATCAACTGCCCTTTGACCAAAACAACCGGCTCGGGCTGCACTTCTTCGGGCAGTTTGATGCGAAACAAATCGCTCATGCCGCTGCCGTTCACATCGCGCGAAAAGTAAGCGTAGTCGCCCTTCGCGGGAATGGTGTAGTTGTAATCGTTTTCGGAAGAGTTGATGCGCTCGCCGAGATTGAGCGGCTGCGACCACTGCGTCCACGACTCGTCCAGCCGCTGACTGCGAAACATATCGTAACCGCCGTAACCCGCGTGACCGTTGCCGGAAAAATAAATCGTTTTGCCGTCCGCCGCAAGAAAAACACTGCTTTCGTCGCCGACGGTATTGATGGTCGTACCGAGATTGACGGGCTTGGAGTAGTCGCCGTTACTTTGCCGAAAAGAAACGTAAATGTCGCTTTCGCCAAGTCCTTCTTCGCGCTCTGCGGTCAGCAGCAACACCGACTCGTCGGTGCTCATGGAGTAGCAGACAAAGGGGCTGCGATTGTAATGGTCATTGATACGCACATTGCGCGGACGCGACCAGATGCGACCGCTGCGTTTGCTGTAAGAAATACCGTCTTTTTTCGCGCTGCCGTATTCGTTTGCCAACCAAATTTTATCGCCCGCCGGACTGACGGAAAACACGAAGTTGTGCTGCTCGTTATTCAACGGCGGTCCGACGTTTATCGGACGACTCCAAGTGTCGCCGCCCTGCAAATTACTGACCCAGATGTCGTCCGCCTCGTCGTCGCCCCGATTTTGCGGATGCCATTTGCGGGCAAACCACAGCGTTTTGCCGTCGGGCGAAATAATCGGCAATCGCTCCGCGTAGGCAGAGTTGATTTGCATACCGAGGCTTTCGGCGTCCGAAACTCCGCGTGCGTACAGCGTTTCGGCAATTTTCGGCCCGACGTAAGATTGTTCGTTGGCAGAAATACCGACCGCGTCGATGTGATTGCTGCCCGGCACGGCGGAGGTGCGCAACTCTAAAAGTACTTCTTTAACCTTATAATCGGTCAGCGGAAAAGTGTGGATGAAATACTCGGAGTCGGAACCGGTCGGTTGCGGATTTTCGTTTTGATAAATGACGTGTCGCTTGCGGTTGTCATCGAAAAAGGTGATGCGCTTAATCGAACCGGGGTTTTTGCTTTCCGCGACTACGATTTGTCGCACCCGCATCGCTACGGTGTAGCGCAGATGCAGGTGCTCGCCGAGGGTGCTTTCCTCGCGGGCGGGTGCCCATGCCATGCCCGTGCCGTTGCCCGCATTCGGGATGCCGAGTGCCTGCCGGGCGGAGTAGGTATTGCGCCCGTATTCGCTCGATTTGTCCACCACCTCACTCGCCCACTGCATCTGCTGTGCGGTGAGCAAGGGTGCGAAAAACAAAAGCAAAATAAAAAGCAGGAACTTATTCATGTTTTGGCGGCGCGAAATTTAAAAGTCTGTCATAAAGACGAAAAAGCAAATCAGGGTCACAGGAAGGGAAATAAGTCGTAGAGTGCAAAGGTAACTTTTCTCGTTGAGTTATTCTAAAAACGCGCCGAAAAGAGGAGAGGGTTTCGGGGGAGGGGATTTTTGGGAAAGAATAACGTTTTAGAACCTTTTTGATTACTGTCCGAGACAAAATTGCAAGTCGAAAACGAATAATGACGACTGAACTTTTGACCGCATACAAGAAAACCGCTTACAAAATTAATTGTAAGCGGTTTTGACTTGAAATGTTGTACCCCCGGGGGGAATCGAACCCCCACTCCCGAAGGAACTGGATTTTGAATCCAGCGCGTCTACCAATTCCGCCACAGGGGCAGGTACATGCTTATATTTGTTGGAGAACTCGGTAGCCGTTCTCTCTCTAAGCGGGCGCAAATGTAGAAACATTTTCTTTAATTCGCAACAAATATTTCTTTTTTAGATAAAAATTCTTGACTTTTTTCAAATCCTCCGCCGTTCCCGTCTCTTGTGTCCAATTTTCGAGTACCTCCGCTACGTCGGCGTACAGTGATTTTTCGAAAGCCTCGATTTTTTGCATCGCCGTTGCATATTTGTCTTTGTCAAAATCAAATTGCAGTTCCATGATTTCCTCGTTAATGTCCATCATTTCCATCAAAAAATCCTGCGGCAGTTTATTTTCGCCTTCTTTGCCGTACACCCCCGTCTCGTCCAAGATGTACTTCATCCGCGCCTCTTCGTCTTTCAGCGTTTTGTAAGCGCGATTATTTAAGGTCGAAAGTTCCAATATTTCCGCTTGCTTTTCTTCGCTTTCCGTCGCAAAAAAATCGGGATGATACTTTTTACTGTTGGCGTAAAATTGCTTTTTCAAAGCCGCTGCATCGGGCTTGAAGGTCATCGGTATGTTGTAGAAATCGAAGTAGTTCATAGACGGTGGACGGTTTGAAGGTGGACGGTGGACGGGGCGTTTTGAATTTGAAAATGTATTTTAAATTTGAAAATCGGATATAAATCGAAAGACGGCTGCTACAATTCTAACAAATTAAACCACGCAAACCATTCGCATAGGAGGAAATTAAGCGAAAGCCCGGGGTTACCCCAACTCCCCAACCTCACAACCCCTAAACCTAAAAATCCGGGCAGTTGCGGTCAGCCCAACCTTTACAACCCCCTCAACCCTTACAACCTTTCTAATTACACCCGTTCCAAAGCCCCACCAAATCATTTCCGTTGGCAAAAATCATCAGCGCGCCGATTAAAATCAAGCCCGCGTACATCATGTATTCCATGACTTTTTCGGGAACGGTGCGACCCGTGACCATTTCGTAGAGCAAAAAGACAACGTGACCGCCGTCCAAAATCGGAATCGGCAGCAGGTTCATAAAGCCCAAAATGAGCGACAAAATACCCGTCATGTACCAAAAACGCTCCCACAGCCACTCGTCGCCGAAAAGACCGCCGATGCTGATAAAACCGCCGAGACTGTCTTTCGCGGCAATGTCGCCGGTAAAGATTTTTTTGAAGGCTTTAACTTGAGTCGCTAAGAAATTGTAACTGTCTCTGGTACCCTGCGAGAAGGCTTCGCCGATGCCGTATTCATCGCGTTTGAGGGTGAAATAGCGGTCGGGACCGTAGGGAGCCAAGCCCACTTTTCCGTCGGGGGCGACGGTTACTTTTTTGTCAATTTTGGCATTATCGCGGAAAAAAGTGACACTGATTTCTTCATCCTGTTTTGGTTTGACGACTTTCACAAAATCCGAGAAGTAAGGTGTCGGGCGGTTGTTTACCATCGTAATACTGTCGCCTTCCGCAAAGCCCGCCGCCTCCGCCGGGGTGCCTTTAGCTACTTTACCGACCACGAAAGGCAGGCGGTAGGTGAATACTTCTTTACCTTTTTTAGTTTCCGAAATCAGACGCTTGCCGAAGTCGGCGGGCACCTCTAAATTCACGCGCCGGCCGTCGCGCTCGACGGTGACTTCTTTCGCGCCGTCGATGGCAATACCTTGAATAAGAATGCCGGGATTGAAACGGTCGAAAGGTGTATTGCCGACGGTGAGAATGCGGTCGCCGTCCTGCAAGCCGAGTTCCAAGCCGAGACTATCGACGGCAATGCCGTAGGTCGCATTTTCGGCGGGGATGTACTCTTTGCCGTAGGTAAAAAGCACCATGGACAGCAGAAAAATACCGAGGATAAAATTAACGGTTACGCCGCCGATCATGATGATTAAACGCTGCCACGCGGGTTTTGCGCGAAATTCCCAGTCTTCGGGTTCTTTGGCGAGTTGTTCTTTGTCGAAAGACTCGTCCATCATGCCGGCGATTTTTACGTAGCCGCCCAGGGGCAGCCAACCGATACCGTATTCGGTCTCGCCGATTTTGTGCTTGAAGAGTGAGCCGTCCAGTTTTTTACCGAACATTTTGATGCCCGCATCGAAAAACAAATAGAATTTTTCGACCTTGACGCCAAACCATTTGGAAGGCAAAAAGTGACCGCCCTCGTGCAAAACGATGAGGATGGAAAGACTTAGAATAAGTTGCCCGACGGCGATTAATATACCCATTATGGTTGTCTGTTGAGACTTTAGATATTAGACGTTAGATTTTAGACTTGCCGCGCTCAGATATCGGTTTTCCTAATCTTCGGTCTGTATATCAGGTTATTTTATTGAATGACCTAAAAGTCAATGTTATTTCTGTTCGCGATTGCGAAGTAAAGTAACAGGCTTTTTCCGTGTAGTGTTGCGCTGCGACATTTTAAAGAAATGCTAAAAGCCCGCAACCTTGCGAAAAAGCAGCGCAAAGGTAAGTTTTTACGCAATTTATTCGGCGGAGTGCCGGCAAATAAACCGGGAAACTTATTTTTGCCCGTATGAACTTATTTTACACCGAAAAAATCGAAGGGAATTTCGCTTATATGTCCGAGGAAGAAGCGCGGCATGTCGTACAGGTGCTGCGCAAACGCGAGGGCGACGAGCTGCGTTTTACGGACGGTAAAGGCGGTATGTACACGGGAAAAATTGCCGAAACGGGTAAGAAAAAGTGTGTTTTGGAAATCACGGAGCGCAAAACCGAACCGAGTCCACCCGCCGGCGGGCTGCACATCGCTATTGCTCCGACCAAAAATATCAACCGCTACGAATGGTTTTTGGAAAAGGCGACGGAGACGGGTTTAGCGGAAATCACCCCGCTCTTTTGTGCACATTCCGAGCGAAAAAAAGTGCGCTTAGACCGCTTGGAAAAAATACTGCTGTCGGCAATGAAACAGTCTTTGCAAACGCATTTACCGCAACTAAACGAACCGATTAAGTTTTCGGAGTTTATAAAAAATGCTGCCGCCGAGCAAAGGTTTATCGCGCATTGCGAAGCAGACGGTGACAAAAATCAACTGAAAGACGCATTGCAAAAAGGCAAAAGCGTCTTAATTTTAATCGGTCCGGAAGGTGATTTTTCTCCCGAAGAAATCGCAGCGGCAAAGGCAGCGGGCTTTGTACCGGTCGCTTTGGGAAACACAAGGTTGAGAACGGAGACGGCGGGAATTTACGCGGCGGCGGTGACGGCGGCGATGAATTTGTGATAGCATATCGACTAAAGTCGATGCTACGGTACGGGTAAGAAATTCCCCTTTCAACAAAAAGCGGAGTCTGCTGCACAACCTGCAACAGACTCCGT
Source organism: Saprospiraceae bacterium (assembly GCA_020629965.1). Taxonomy (GTDB): domain Bacteria; phylum Bacteroidota; class Bacteroidia; order Chitinophagales; family Saprospiraceae; genus JAHDCG01. Next base: position 11,494 of record JAHDCG010000128.1, read on the forward strand.
TTTCATACAATTTAAAGTTTAGAATAAAATTCTGCCGGTAAGTTTCTTCCTCGCAACCATCAACTACCAACTATCAACCATCAACTAAAGCGAGCTTAAATCCACCACAAACCCCTTAATGCTTTTTCTTTTTGCCAAAGATGACTTGTAAGCCTCTGCTTTGTCCTGCGTCGGGAAAGGGCCGAGTAAAATGCGGTATTTGGTCGCGCTGCCGCTGCCCGACACCGAGACGAGGATATTGTCGAACCACTTGGCCTGCAGTTCCGTCACTTGCCGAAAAACATTTTCGTAGTCTGTCATGTACGCCACCTGTACGCCGTAGCCTTTGCGGTCGGGTTTGGTGAGTTGAATTTGGTACAAGCCGTTGTCTTTCGGGTTTTGCAGCAGTTTTGCGCTGCCGGTTTTTTTGGCGACCGGCTTAGCTTTCGGTGCGGCTTTCTTTGGTGCCGGAGCTGCTTTTTTAACGGCGGGTGCGGAGAGGTCTTCGCGCACGACGGTGACATTTTCGGGCACGACGACAACGGGCTGCGTCGATTCTTTTTCAAACGCCGGGGGTACTTCTTTCGGGGTCGGCGCAGCGGCGGGTTCGGCTGCTTTTGCGGTCATTTCTTCCTGCGGCTCGCGTTTTTCAACAACTTCTACTTTGACCTCCGCAATGCCGTCGCGTATCAATCCGATTTTTTGCGCAGCGGCTTTTGACAACTCGACGATGCGCCCGCTGATGAAAGGACCGCGGTCATTAACGCGCACGACGACGGAGCGGTTGTTATCCAAACGCGTGACGCGAATCATCGTGCCGAAGGGCAGTTCTTTGTGCGCGGCGGTCATGCCGTTTTTATTGTAAACTTCTGCGGAAGCGGTTTTGCGACCGTCGAAAGCATCGGCATAATATGAGGCAACCCCGAACTCTTCGCTTTGCGCGTTGAGAGAAGTACCCGTCAAAAACAGGACGGAAAGGAGGAGGAACAAATTTTTCATAGTATATTTTGTGTAAGTATAATGTTGCAAAAAGCCAAAGTTAGCGGTATTTCTCCGGAACTGCAATTTTTTAAAATTTAGCCCCTTTTATTTTGTTTAAGGGTTTAGTTTCGATAGCTATCGGAATTAATCGTTTAGCAGCGGCGGGCTTTCTAAACGCCTAAACCTTTAAACTCTTAAACCACAAAAATTCAAAGGAATTTTTGTTACAAAATACTAATAATAAGGTGCCAACATCAAGTAACAAATCGGACCCGTGACTGCCACGTACAGCCACACGGGAAATACCCGGCGCGCCATTTTGCGGTGCTTGGCGAATTGATTGGTCCAAGAGTAGATAAACGTGAAAAGAATAAACGGAAAACTGACCGCCGCTAAAACAACGTGTGTAATCAGGAAGAAAAAATAAACATAGCGTATCGTGCCCTCGCCGCCGTACAGCACGGGGTCACTCGTGATATGATAGAGCACGTAAGACAGGAGAAAGCCGACGGACAAGCCCAGTGCCGTCAACATGCCTTTTTTGTGTGCTTCTACTTTTTTGGCTTTGATTTGAATGACGGAAAAAATCAAAGCTACCGCCGCGAGCGCATTCAGTGTCGCGTGAAAGGGCGGTAAGAAATCGAATTCCATGCCGAAATCCAAACGAATGTAGCGCATCCCGACGACCAAGCCCAAGACCGCGACGGTGATAATCCACGCGGCGGTTTTGAGTTGCTTGGCGAGTACATAATTCGGTTCTTTTTGCAAATATTCTTGGTATTCTGTCATGTTTATTTTTTTTGAAATGAGCCTATCTGTTAGGGTGTCTGACGCTTCCGGCAATAAAATACAAAAATATTGCAAATAAAATTCGAGGTTCAAGCGAAAAGCAGCGTCTGACACCGATTTTATGAGTAACTAAAAGAGCCGCAATTTTGTTGTCAAAATTGCGGCTCAAAGGTCGTGATATTATTTTCCGCCGGGAAAAAAGGGCGGTGATTTTTTACTCTAAAAAGACTTTCCTTTTGCATTGAAAAAGGCGAAAGTCATTTCCGGATATTCGCTGCGGTATTGTGCGAGCAGTTCTTCCAAAGCCGCGTCTTCGCCTGTATAGTTCAGCAAAATGAGTTCGTTTTCGCGCTCCTCGGGCATATCGGCAATTTCAGAAACGCCAAACTCCGCTACTCTAAACCAACCGTAGTTGCCCGTCTCCGGCTCGATTTCTTCCGTTATGTCGTTTAGCGCGAGGACAAATTCGCGGACTTCGTTTGCTTGACTTTCGTCGTGATTGACGTAGCCCCACAGCATATTCGGGCGCACCCGCAGCATGATATTTTCGACAAAATCAAAACCGATTTGCCGCGAAAAACTGACCACGTAGCGGTCTTCCAAAACGTTCAAAACACCGATGCTTTCCAATTCGCCGCGCAGGTCGATTTTGAAAGTATAATCGCGTATCGCTAAGTCACCGGCTTGGATGGTATCGCGTGCTTTTTCGTTGCCGGGCAAACAGTCCGCAGGTTCGATTATTTCTAAAAACGACAGATTTATCGCCGTCGTATTTTTTTGTAAATCAACGGCAATGCCGGTGTCGAGACACTCCTGGTCGGCGGTCGTTTCGGCGAGAAACTGTAAAGTATTACCGCCCGGCGACAGGTTTTCGCGCATTTCTAAAATAAAATCTTTTTCCACGTCAATTTGCGGCTCGGCTGCATCTTTAGAGCAACCGACCATACCCAAAACTGCCGTAAAAATTAAAAACAGTAAATATTGCTTCATCGACTTCTGTTAAATGTCATTAGTTTTTCGCGCAATTTTCTGTTCATAAAAAAATTGCCGAAATCATTCAATAAAAAAATTCGGATACAAGAAAGGTTGGATTGGAGCAGGTAATCAATTAAACGGCACGAAGGTCGATTTTGCTGCCGAGACTTGCCGATTTTTTGACAAAAGAGACAAATGAAAAGCAAAAAAGGCAAATAAACCCGCCGCAAATTTATTTTTGTCCGGCAAAATGCGCCGTTTATCTTTTATTTATTAAAAAAATGCGACAAATCCGCTTCATTTGCAACCTGTATAAACAAAGACTGTCTTTATGACCGTGAAGTTGCCCGAAAGTAACTTTTCATCACGTTTACCTTACGCCTTTAAAAACGTCGGTTGTATGCAAACGAGAAAAAACTTAAAATTGAAATTCTAAGATGATATGAATTTAAACTATTTAGCTTTTTTTTTAATTGCATTTATTCCTTTGATTATCGGTAGTTATTGGTATCATCCCAAATCATTTATAAGCAAATATTCAAAACTTGAATTTACAAAAAAGAGTGAATTAAGCGTTCCGAAAATTGTTATTCTCTTTCTGCTTAGCTTTACTTTGGTTTACGGATATATCAATCTGATTATTCACCAAATGGGTTTTTACGAATTATTTTTTACGGATATAATGCTTGGAAATACAGAGTCGGAAGGCATTGTAAATGAATTTTTGAGCGAATACGGTGACAAGCATCGGCATTTCGGACACGGTGTATTCCACGGCATAATCAACGCATTTGTTATCGCTTTACCTTTTATCGGAGCCGTTACCATTTTAGAGAAAAAAGACAAGCTATACTTTATACATCACTTTTCATATTGGATAATTACAAGTGCAATAATCGGCGGATGTATTTCAGAATTTGTATAAAACCGCTGTTAGAACTCGTACTAAAAATGTAAATAATATAAAAGGCGGTCACGCCGCCTAAAACCCGAAACACACACCCGTAAATCGCCCGACTGTATGATTAACCTCACTCAAATTCGCAAATCTTACTCCACAGAGTTCACTTCTTTGGAGGTTTTAAAAGGCATCGACCTGCACATCGCGGAGGGCGAATTTGTCTCGATTATGGGTTCTTCCGGTTCCGGAAAATCGACGCTGCTCAACATTTTGGGTATTTTGGACGACTACGACAGCGGCGACTATCACCTCGACGGCACGTTGATTAAAAATTTGAGCCAAACCCAAGCCGCACAATACCGCAATAAATTTCTCGGTTTCGTCTTCCAATCCTTCAATCTGCTGCCGTTCAAAACCGCGTGGGAAAACGTCGCTTTGCCTTTATACTACCAAAAAACCGACCGCAAAATCCGCGAAAAAAAATCCGTTGAATACCTCGAAAAAGTCGGGCTGAAAGATTGGGCAAATCACTACCCCAACCAAATGTCGGGCGGGCAGCAGCAGCGCGTCGCCATCGCCCGCGCCCTCATTACCAACCCCAAAGTCATCCTCGCCGATGAGCCGACCGGCGCACTCGACACTCAAACCAGCCACGATGTCATGGACATTTTTCAGGATGTACACGACCTCGGCATGACCGTCATCATCGTCACACACGAAGAAGACATTGCTGAAAAAACCCAACGTGTCATTCGCCTGCAAGACGGAAATATTATTTCCTGAAACTTAAAAGTCACGAACCAAATAAACAAATCACCGAATAAACAGATAAACAGCCACATGAAAATCGACTACGACAAATGGCGGGAAATCTTCGAGTCACTGGGGCGGCACAAACTGCGCACCTTCCTGACCGCGCTCGCCGTGTGGTGGGGCATTTTTATGCTCGTGGTGCTCGTCGGTTTCGGTAACGGACTGCAAAACAGTTTCAAACGCGACTTTAATCGCGGGGCGCAAAATGCCGTTTATATGTGGGGCGGCAGGACTTCCATGCCCTACAAAGGACTCAAAGCCAACCGTTGGATTTCTTACGACATGGACGACTACAAAACCCTCGTCGGCGAGACGGAAGGCGTAGAGGCGGTCAGTGCGCGGTTCAATATGTGGGGCGATTACAACATCACGCGGGGCAGCAAAAATCTGTCTTTCAACCTCCGTTCCGTACATCCCGAAATTACCGAAATCAATTTTATCGAACTCGCCGACGGTCGCTTTATCAATCAAAAAGACATCGACGATAACCGCAAAGTCATCGTCATCGGTGCCAACGTTGTCGAAGGCTTTTTTGAGGAAGGCGAAGAACCCCTCGGCGAAACCATCAAAATCAAAGGCTCGGAATTTATGATTGTCGGCACCATCGAAAAGCAAAAACGCGATTGGGAAAACCGCGACATTTACATGCCGATTACCACCGCGCAGAGCATACACGGCGGGCGCGAAGACGTACACGGCTTCGCGCTGACGGTCGATGCAACGACGGTCGCGGAAGCAAAAGTCATCGAAGACCGCATCCGCGCGAAAATGGCGACGGCGCATCAGTTCGACCCCTCCGACGAGCAGGCGGTCGGTATGTGGAATAAGTTTAAAGAAATGGCGGAGTTCAACATGATTTTCTTGGGCATACAGGGCTTCATTTGGTTTGTCGGCATCGGCAGTATCATCGCGGGCATGATCGGCGTTTCCAACATTATGCTCATCATTGTCAAAGACCGCACAAAGGAAATCGGCGTGCGCAAAGCCCTCGGCGCGACCCCGAAAGACATCATCAGCATGATTGTCACCGAGTCCGTTTTTTTGACGAGCGTGGCGGGCTACGTCGGGCTGCTGATGGGTTTCGGTTTGATTTACGGTTTGGATTTCGCCCTCACCGCTTTCGAGGTAGAGTTGGATTTTTTCTACAATCCGCAGGTCAATTTCGGCGCGATTTTGATTGCCCTTTTCGTCCTCGTCCTCAGCGGCGCGGCGGCGGGACTGATGCCGGCAATGCAGGCGGTGAAAATAAATCCGGTGGTGGCGATGAAGAGTTAGGTGGCGGGTGGTGGTTGCCCGTTGTCAGTTGCCCGGCGGCTCTAAACCCCTAACCCCGGAGCGGGGAACTTTCTCCGGGCTT
>JAHDCG010000263.1 GCA_020629965.1 Saprospiraceae bacterium
TTAAACAAAGACAATGTATAAACACGTCAAACGCTTTTTTGACCTTTTCTTTTCTCTTTTAGCGATTTCAATTTTGGCACCGCTGCTCATTCCGATAATGATTGGTCTGAAACTGACGGGCGAAGGCTATATTTTCTACAAACAAAAGCGGGTGGGGTATAAGAACGAAATATTTGAAATTTTGAAATTTGCCACGATGCTGAAAGACAGCGTCAACATGCCCGGCGGCGCGATTACCATGAAACGCGACCCGCGCATCACACCGATGGGCGGTTTTTTGCGTAAGACAAAAATCAACGAATTGCCGCAGATTTTCAATGTTTTTAGAGGTGATATGAGCTTCGTCGGACCGCGTCCGGTGATGAAAAAGCAGAGTTTTGATTTTTATCCCGAAGACGTAAAAAAAGTTATTTTCAATGTGCCGCCCGGCATTACGGGTATCGGTTCCGTGGTTTTTCGGGACGAAGAGCAGTTGATTACCGATGCCAAAGCGGCGGGCAAAGACCCGATGCAGTTTTATGTACACGAGATTTATCCTTATAAAGGCAGATTGGAAAAATGGTATCAAGCCAACCAATCTTTTCTCGTCGATTTCAAAATTTTATTTTTGACCGCCTGGGCGATTTTATTTCCGAATACGAATTTAGCTTTTAAATGGTTTAAAGGACTGCCCGCAAAACCTGCTTCGCTTGCTTTGTAAAATATAATGGTGCTCTTTAACTTCGTGTGGTTGGTGGAATAATTCCAAAGGGTTTCAACCCTTTGAAAAAACAGAAATCACATAAATTCATAAAAAGCCAATATAATTTTGTTGAATTAAAACCCCTGACATCGAAGCACGGCTTTCAAGGTTAGCGCACTCAACAATTCAACGACTCAACGATTCAACAAATATTAACAAAATGATAAAAATACTCTCCGTCGTCGGTGCACGACCCAACTTTATGAAAGTTGCCCCTTTGCACCGCGCCTTTTCCGCTTCCGATAAAATACAAAGCCGCATCGTACACACCGGGCAGCACTACGACGCCCGTATGAGCGATGTTTTTTTTAATCAACTCGGTTTACCCGAGCCGCACCATTATCTCGGTATCGGCGGCGGCTCGCACACTTACCAAAAGGCGAACGTGATGCTGAAATTTGAAGAAATTCTGGCGGAAGAAAAACCCGATTTGGTATTAGTCGTCGGCGACGTAAATGCTACCGTAGCCACCACTATCGTCGCCGTAAAAGCGGGTATTCCCGTGGCGCACGTCGAGGCCGGACTGCGCAGCGGCGACCGCAAGATGCCCGAAGAGGTAAACCGCGTAATTACCGATGCGATTTGTCAATATCACTTCGTGACCGAATACAGCGGTATGATGAATCTTGCCCGCGAAAATACCGTGAGCAAAGGCATTCATTTCGTCGGCAATGTGATGATTGACTCTTTGGCGCATTTTCGTGAAAAAGCAAAGGCAAACGACATTCTCGACAAACTCGGTTTGGAGAAAAAAAGCTATCTGCTGACGACCATGCACCGCCCGCACAACGTAGATAAAAAAGAAGGACTGCTCGACATCAAAACCATTTTGCAACGTGCCGCCGACCGCCTGCCCGTTGTCTTTCCGATGCACCCGCGGACCGCGAACAATCTGAAAAAACACGGTTTGTACGACGAAGTCGCCGCCATCGAAAATCTGCACATTTTGGAGCCGCAGGGCTATCTTGAATTTTTGCATTTGATGGATAATGCCCGTCTCATCATCACCGACAGCGGCGGTATTCAAGAGGAAACGACCTATCTGCAAGTGCCCTGCCTGACCTTTCGCGACACCACCGAACGTCCGATAACCACCGAAATCGGCACGAATATTCTCATGGCAGACCTCGACCCCGACTCGGTGACGGTCGAGATGGATAAGATATTGGAAGGTAAGACGAAAAAGGGGGAAATTCCTAATTTGTGGGACGGTCATGCTGCGGAGCGGATTCGGGAGATTTTGGTGGGGGAGTTGATAAGTAATTCAACCACATAACCGATTGTGTGGTTTCATAGGTGATGGAAGAAGTCAAAAATATGAAAACAGCCACCAAGCAATACAACAACGAAGAAGTACTCAATTTTTCGAAACTCATTTTTTGGGACGTACATCCCAACGAACTTGATTTTGCAAAAAACGGTGAATTCATTGTAGAGCGGGTCATGCGCTACGGTGATTTGAATGATTGGCGTATTTTGAAACGAGTGTACGGAAAGAAAAAAATCGGCGATATTGCTCTGCAAATCAGAAATTTAGACGACTTTAGTCTCTCGTTCTTAAGTACTGTTTTAAAAATTCCCGAAAAACGTTTCAGATGCTACACCGATACACAGTCTCCGAGGAGCTTTTGGCAGTATTGACAAAGTTGTCTTCCGTACCTGAATTTACTGACTTGCGATTGGTCGGAGGCACCTCACTTGCCCTCCAAATCGGTCATCGTAACTCTACTGACATTGACCTTTTCGGAACTATCAATTTAACTCACGAAGATTTGATTGATATTCTGAACCAAACGGGTATGAACGTGCGTTCGCTGCAAAGTTCTCGTTCCATTCACATTTTTTCTGTAAATGACATAAAAACTGATTTTGTCAATTATCCCTATCCTTGGTTGGAAAGAGCTGTTGAAGAAGAAGGTTTTAAGTTAGCGAGAAAAGAAGACGTTGCTGCTATGAAGATTGCAGCTATCACTCAAAGAGGTTCACGTAAAGACTTTATTGATTT
>JAHDCG010000013.1:0-26647 GCA_020629965.1 Saprospiraceae bacterium
AAAACTATCTGAATGCACAGCCTCCCCGCAGACTACAAAAATTTCTTAGACGCCGTAAAGCAAACTATCAGCACCGAACGCGGCAGAGCTATTCAGCAACTGACGCGCAGTCTGATAACGGTTTATTGGGAAATCGGAAAATTAATCGTCGAAAATCAAGAGCGCGACGGGTGGGGTAAAAGCGTGGTGGAGCAACTGTCTAAAGACTTGCAGCGGGAATTTCCGGGTAAGAATAGTTTCTCCGCGAGAAACCTGTGGTTTATGCGTCAATTTTATGAGTCATATCGTGATTTTCCAAATCTGAAACAGCCTGTTTCAGAAATTCCGTGGGGACACAATTTATTGATTTTACAAAAGGCACAATCGCCGGAAGAGAAAGAATACTACATTCGTGCGAGCAGTCAAATGCGATGGAGTCGGTCGGTGTTGCTCAATCAAATCAAGGCGAATGCTTACGAGCGGCACCGCAGTTTGCCAAAGCAGAATAATTTTCAAACCGCTCTGCCGGAACACATTGCGGAGCAAGCCAATGAGGCGATAAAAAGTGAATACAACCTCGAATTTCTCGGTATTAGTCGGGTGCTTTTGGAACGAGATTTAGAAGCTCTGCTGTTGCAACATTTACAGGAATTTCTCTTAGAACTCGGTTACGGTTTTTCCTTTATCGGCAGTCAATACACCTTGTCGCTCGGAGAGAAGGACTATCGAGTAGATTTACTTTTCTTTAATCGCCAATTACAGTGTTTGGTGGCTATCGACCTTAAGATAACTGACTTTAAACCCGAATTTGCCGGCAAGATGAACTTTTACTTGGAGTTATTGGATGAGCAGGTAAAACTGCCGCAGGAAAATCCGGCAATCGGTATCATTTTGTGCGCGGAAAAAGATGATTTGGAAGTGGAATACAGCCTGCGGACGAGTAATAAACCACTCGGAGTAGCGGAGTATAAATTGAGTTCTTCCTTGCCGGATGAGCTGAGCGGAAAACTGCCCGACCCGGAAATGTTGAAAAAAGAGATGCTGCGGCGACTCGGAAAAGATTAATTTCAAATTTTTTTTACAACAAAAACAACCCGCTCCCCCTCTTCCGAAACCCCTCAATCCTTCTTATCTTCGCACCAAATTAAAAGAAAACCGCCATGACAAATAAAGATAAATTCAGCTTCGAAAACAAAAACGGTAAAAACGGTATCGTCATTATCGAAGGCGAAGAAACCGGCAAAAGCAATCGACCGCTGTTAGAAGATTTTGCCAAACGAAACGGCTATCCCGTTTTTAAAGGTCACGTCGAACATGCCTACGAGTCGGACTTTACCAAGCAGAAAAAGACCTGCCCGAAATGCGGTACGCCGACGCTGCAAATGATGAGTAATTTTCGGCTACGCTACGCAGACCGATACGCGACTTTCAACCTCGCACGCCGGGCATTTTTGTACCGCTTGCCCGACTGTGATTATCGACGACGACTTGATGCGGACTATCATTCCGCAGGGTGTGCGCTACGGCGGCGTGACTTCGCACGAGTCGAGTTACAACGATATTTGTCCGGTTTTTAAAACTTTTAACGGGGAAAAGCCCGTCTTTATCCTGAACGCGGAACAGACGAATGTCGAAGGCATAGTGGGGTCGCTCAATCTGCTCGACCATGGTCATACCTATTACACAAAGCACGGCGGAAGATTAGGGGATAAAAGTCAGGCGGAACGTAAAGTCAACTCGCGCCTGAAAAAACGCAAAATGTCGGTCAAAAAAGCGAAGCGAGGACGTAAGAAATAAAACGAAAACTACCGTATGGCACGTAATAAAAAACCGCGCACAGTCAGAAAAACGGGCGGCAAGAAAGAGTATATAATTGTAAAATCGGAAGATGTCGAGGAGTTGATGCAAACGGACGTGCTGTTGTGGTCTGATGAAGAAACGGAAATATACAAAACGCCCTGCGGGACTTACCGACATAATCGTAAAGCCGGAGAAATTCATATCAAAAGTCCGATTTTGAAACAAAAACTCACTACGCTCGCGGTGAATAACAGTCTGCAAAGCGATTTGGATACCATCGTGCAGTTTGAAAAACTGAAAGTCAGACATCCCAAGGAACCCTATCTGTATCAGGCGGTTGCTTCCGCTTATAAGGATGTGGACAGGCAAAAATACGAAGCCGAATTGCGAAAAAACTACCGTCGCTTTCCCGCTTATCCGCGCATTGCTTTGACTTATGCCACCAAATTTGCGCACGAAATCAGCGATGCCGAATTGAGACTAATCGTCGGTCATCATACCGATATTCACCGCAGGTTTCCCGCTTACAAATGCTTCGACCGCTCTACGATTATTAATTTTTTGGCAATTCATAACTATTTGGCGCGTAAGGAAAAAAAATACGAATTGGCACTCGACTGTGCCGAGTCCGTAGGTATGTTTCGACAAGAGGAAGGGCTCGAAATGCTGTTGGCTACCCGAAAGGAGGCTGACCCGGGATTTTCACGTATTTACAAAATTCTGAGTACATTATTCAGTCTGTTCTTACTCGGTGTTTTCATCGCCGTCATCTACGGCATCGTCAAATTTTTCCAATGGATTTTTTAAAATATTCACAACCATGCAAAAATTAAAAGCCGAAGGCGTCTGCCTCTATTGCAAAGAAACCAAAGCCGGCGCCGGCATCAGCCGACACTTGACCTCACATCTGAAAAAAATCGAGCAGGAAAAAGCGGTAAAAAAGACCGCTTACCACCTCAAAGTTTCTGCCGGCTCGTTGTACTTTTTGCACCTTTTGGTACACGAAAATCTCACTTTATCGGATTTGGACAATTACCTGCGTGCCATTTGGTTGGAATGCTGCGGACACATGAGTTCTTTTGATTATAAAGGGCAAAGAACCGGCGGCGGCGGTTGGTTTGACGAAGAAGAATTCGGCATCAAACAGGGGAAAACCTTTAAAAGCGTATTCAAAGGCGGCAAAAAATTGACTTACGAATACGATTTCGGCTCGACAACCCGACTCGATATTCAAGTGGTAAATGAGTATAGAATCGACCTCACTGAGGCAGGAATTTTATTGTTAAGTCGCAATGAACCGCTGAAACTTCTCTGTTCGAATTGCGGCGAAAAACCCGCCGCGAGTCTCTGCTCCGTCTGCTATGAAGACAACCTTTTTTGCGCAGACTGCGCCGAAACCCACGAAGAAGAATGCGAAGATTTTGCCGATTATGCCGCCGTGTCCATCGTCAACTCGCCGCGCACGGGCGTTTGTGCCTATGACGGCGGGATGATAGATACGGAGCGGGACGGGGTTTGGCAGAAATAAAGTATGCCCGTTCAGGATTTTATAAATCGCTACGTGTAAATTTTTTATCACTATCGGACTCGATTTTTTTGCTCGTCATTCAAAAATAATTACAGACCTTCTCTCGTTCGACTCCGGCCGGCATGGCTCTGCCTTCGAAAGCCCCGAATTTTGTATTTTGTTGATGATTTCGGTTAGCCGGTTTGTGCTTTGCCCGCAGGGAAAGCGGCACAAACACCACACACCCGTTTCCGAAAAAAGTTTCTACCTTTACCCTCGCAAAAAAAAGCAACAGTAGTGGGTCGAATTTGTGGCTAATCAAAGGGTGACAAAAAGTCACCTTTTGAATAGGAGCGAAATACCAACCGATTTAACCCATGACCAAAGCAACAACACATCCGCCTCACAGCGGCAGCAAAAATGTCAACCAAACTCACGGAATGAATCCTACCTTCAAGAAAATTTTCCCGCACCTCATTGCCCTTTTCGCTTTCTTCATCGTCACAATAATTTACTTTAAGCCCTACGTTTTCGACGGCGAAGTTCTCGGGCAGCAGGATTTGGAACTCGCCAACGGTATGCAGGGCGAAATCCGTAAATACAAAGCCGAAACCGGCGACATTCCGCTGTGGACCAACGCGATGTTTAGCGGAATGCCGGCTTATCAAATCCTTTACCACACCGCTAATCCGCTCAAACATTTGTTTAAAGGCTTCTTGCTCGGACACGCGATGTCGCCACCTTGGCCGCCGATATTTCTGATGATGGCGGGCTTTTATTTGCTGATGATTGTCTTGAAAGTCGATTGGCGGATTGCCCTCTTCGGGGGGTTGAGTTTCGGTTTGGCGACCAATCACATTATCCTCGTCGAGGCCGGTCACATGACCAAACTCGTTGCCTCCGCTTACATGGCACCCATTTTGGCAGGCGTCATTTTAGCCTTACGAAAACGGTACATTCTCGGCGGGGCACTCATCGCGCTATTCGTCGCCATGCAGGTCACTGCCAACCACGTGCAAATAACCTACTATTGGGTCATCATTTTAGCCCTGTTCGGCTTGATTGTCCTTATTCAAAAACTCATCAATAAAGAAAATCTCGCGGAATTCGGCAAAGCCGCCGCCGTCATCATCGTCGCCGGCATCTTAGGCATCGCAAGCAATGCCGGCCGCCTGTGGACCACCTACGAGTATTCCAAAGAAAGTATTCGCGGTCAATCCGAACTCACCAAAACCACCGAAGGCAGCGACACCGCCGGCAGCAATGCGGGCGACGGACTCAGCTACGACTACGCATTCGCGTGGAGCTACGGCGTACAAGAGTCGTTTAACATGCTCATTCCCGCCTATCGCGGCGGCAGCAGTGCCAAGGGGCTTACCGAAGCCGACGACAGCGAAGTCACCAAATTCATTCGCAAAAACAATAACCTGCTCGCACAAATGGACCCGCAAATGCAGCAGGTCGTACTCGGGCGGCTGCCTACGCAATATTGGGGCGACCAGCCCTTTACCTCCGGCGGCGTTTACTTCGGCGCGATAATCTTCCTGCTCTTTTTCATCGGTCTTTTCTTAGTCACGCCGACCCTGCGTTGGTGGGCCATTATCGGCACCGCGCTGACGATTATGTTGGCTTGGGGTTCCAATTTTGCGGCGTTCAACTATGCCGTTTTTGACTTTGTGCCGATGTATAATAAATTTCGGGCGCAGACCATGATTTTGGGAATTACCAACCTCTTGGTGGCCCTCGTCGCCTTCCGCGGTTTGCAGGTTTTTTTTGAAAAGAATACCACCGCCGAACAACGCAAAAAAGCCCTCATCGGCGGGGGAGGAGTCCTGCTCGGCTTCATGGCGGTAGCGGCTTTGCTCGCTTTCGGCAGCGACTTTTTATCCGCTCAGAATGAAGCGATTTTAGCACAAATCGACCAACGCATCGCCGCTCCTCTGGCAGAAGCCGTTGCCGCCGACCGTGCTGCTTTGTTGTGGGGAGATTTCATGCGCACCTTAGCTTTTGCCGGTGCCGCTTTTGCCGCTTTATGGTTGGCGAATATGAAAAAAATATCCGCAACGTGGGTGGTCGTCATCATCGGTTTGCTCACCGTATTCGACTTGTGGAGTGTGGACAAACGCTACCTCGACTACGAGCGTTTTCAATCCAAAAAAGCTCAAGTCGAACGCGCGCAACCGACCGCTGCCGACAAGCAAATCATGGCAGACCCCGACCCGCACTACCGCGTTTTTGATTTGCGTGACCAAGTACAAGGCCCGTTCCAAAACTCGCTGACCTCTATCCATCACAAAAGCATCGGCGGCTACCACGCGGCGAAATTGCTGCGCTACCAAGAGCTGGTCGAACGCTACCTCGGGCGCGGCTTATCGCAAGATAATCTGCACATATTCAATATGTTGAATATGAAATACTTCATCACGCCCGACGGCAAAGTGCAGCGCAACCCCGAAGCCTACGGCAATGCTTGGTTCGTAAAAAATATCCGGGTCGTTGCTGATCCGAGTGCGGAAATGGATGCTTTGGCAACCTTAAAACCGAAAGAAACCGCCGTCATCGCCGAAAAATATGCCGCCGGTCTCCAAGATTTTAATCTGCAATACGACAGCACCGCCGTCATTAAACTGACCGAGTACACGCCCGACCGCATGACCTACACTTACTCGGCAAAATCACCGCAGTTGGCTCTTTTCTCCGAGGTCTATTACCCTGAAGATAAAGGCTGGCACCTCTACGTTGACGGCGAAAGATTGGAAGGCATGACGAAGGCAAATTACATCCTCCGCGCCGCTAAACTCCCCGCCGGCGATCACGAACTGGTCATGGCATTCGAGCCGTCGGCGTACAAAACGGGCGAATTTATCAGCGTGGCATCGGGCATCATCGTACTGCTGCTCACGCTTTACGGCTTATTTTTGTTGTTTAAAAATAATCGCTTGCAAGACCCCGCGCGTTTGCCCGAAAAAGAGAAGGAAGCAGTAAAGCAACCGGTGAAAAAGACGGTGAGTAAACGACGGAAGAAGTAGAAGTCGGTTTGTATTTACCTTCGATTGTGCAGGCGAGAACCCGCTTTGTAAAGACGTGGCATTGCCACGTCTAAACCTCGGTAGCGTGCAATAAAATTGGAAAAAAATCATTCCTCCCAAAGCGAAAGCCACCCATGTACAGACGCGGGAAAACGCGTCTCTCTCGAAGTCGGCGGCAAATTTTAAAAACGGATTTCATCGAAAATACCGTTTTGAAAAATTGTCCGCATTACCTTAGACGTGCAGTAGCACGTCTCTACAAATTTTCGGCAGACAAAAAAAAATCCGTATGCAGACCTGAAAATCCTTTGTATTCATAAATTCATCCGCCATGCAAAAACTGAAAATCTACCAAGCCGACGCTTTCACCGACCGCCTTTTCGGAGGTAATCCCGCCGCCGTCGTACCGTTGCAGACGTGGCTGCCCGATGACATTTTGCAAAAAATTGCCGCCGAAAACAACCTTGCCGAGACGGCTTACTATCTGCCCGATTTCAGCCTGCGTTGGTTTACGCCCGGCACCGAAGTAAAACTTTGCGGGCACGCTACTTTAGCTGCGGCTCATATCATTTTTACCGAAACAGAATATGCGAAAAACAGCATAAGTTTCAGCACCAAAAGCGGCATTTTAACCGTAGAAAAAAGCGAAAACGGCTACCGCATGGACTTTCCCGCCGACCAAATCGAGCGCGTGAAAAATCCGCCGGCGGGCATCGCCGAAGGCTTGGGAGTCCGGGTAAAAGAAGTATGGAAAGGCGATACCGACTACATGGTCGTCCTCGAAAATGAAGCGGCGGTGCGTGATTTAAAACCCGATTTTCGCGCATTGAACACCTACGCGGCGCGCGGCACTATCGTCACCGCATCAGGTGACGAGACCGATTTTATCTCCCGCTGTTTTTATCCGCAAGCGGGCATCGACGAAGACCCGACGACCGGCTCGGCGCACACGACAATGACACCGTATTGGGCAAACAGACTCGGTAAAAACAGGCTGACGGCACGGCAGATTTCCCGGCGGGTCGGTCATTTGGTTTGTGAATTAAAAGGGGAACGCGTGCTGTTGTCGGGCGGTGCGGTGACTTATTTGCGGGGGGAGATTTTTATCCCGTAGTTTGTAAACAATTACAGTCGGAAAGTTCTTTAACTCTTATTAAACGACACAAAAATCAGGAAATGAAATATACCTTCTTATGTCTCCTCGGCTTCCTTTTCGCCGCGAATATCAACGCCCAAACCATCCTCGGCACCATCCAGCACGACGGCGGCACCCGCGCCTACCGGCTGCACCTGCCCTCGGGCTACGACGCTAATCAGTCTTACCCTTTCGTGTACAATCTGCACGGCTACACTTCCAATGCCACCGAGCAAGAGTTTTACACGGGTATGAACACCACCGCTAATGAAAACGGCTTCATCGTCTGCCATCCTGACGGTCTGCAAAACAGTTGGAACGTAGGTTTTGCGGGGACGAGCGGCGCGGACGACGTTGATTTTTTGGTGACGCTCATCGACTCGCTTTCCGCCGCATACAGCATCAATCAAGACCGTATTTACTCCACCGGCATGTCGAACGGCGGCTTTATGAGTTATAAATTAGCCTGCGAGGCGAGCGACGTTTTTGCCGCCGTTGCCTCCGTAACCGGCTCGATGGTGCCTACCGCGCCCGCACAGTGCAACCCCGACCGCAAAGTGCCCGTTATGCAAATTCACGGCACCGCCGACGCTACGGTACAGTACAACGGCACGGCTTTCATCAGTATTCCCATCGACGATTTAATCGACTTTTGGACGGAAATGAACGAATGCGCCGACGAACCGACGGTTATCGACATCGAAAATACAAACACCTCCGACAACAGCACCGCGCAACGCATCGAGTACACGGATTGCGCCGACGACACGGAAGTTGTATTTTATAAAATTGAAAACGGCGGTCACACCTGGCCCGATGCCGTGATTGATTTACCCTTCTTGGTCACCAACCGCGACTTCAACGCCAACGACGTCATCTGGGAATTTTTCAACCGCTTCGACATCAACGGTGAGATTGTTTCCGACCTCGAAAATCTCACGGAAGTCACCGACCTCGAAGTCTTCCCCAATCCCGTAACCGATAGGCTGCAAGTCAAAAATCTGCCCGCCGATACCGAGCGCATTTTGCTCATCGACGCCTTCGGCAAGACGCTTAAAACGTTGCCAAACACGGATACTATCGACGCTGCGGACTTGCCGCAGGGTGTGTATTTTTTGCGCACGGAAGGCAAACAAACGCGCGGTTTGGTAAAATTCGTTAAATCTTAATGTGAAATTTTATACTACCCCGGATCAAAGCAAGCCATAAAAAAGGCGGTAAGTCGTTATGACTTACCGCCTTTTCCGATGAGATGATTTGCCGCCAAAGCGAAAGCCGACCACCACCCACCAACTACCACCCACCACCTACAAGCCTGCCGCCGTTTCCGCCAAAGTCACAAACTCCGCACGGTGCCCGCCCGGGTCATAGCTTTGCGCATTTTGACTCCAATCAATGACCTTTTGCCAGGTTAAATCGCCGCTGTATTCGCTGCCCCACAGCAACATGCCGTAGCCCGCTGCCGCCGCCGTAAAGCGCATATTTTCCGACGAATTTTCAAAGAATTGAATTTCATTCGGCACCGGCATACTGAATGCCTCGCTCACATCCGCATCCGTTTCCTTGTAGCGGTAGTCAATCGTGCCGAGGTTGCTGAAAAAAGAACCGCCCGCCGCCGGCACGATTTCGTACAGTGCCGTCACCGTTTGATTGAGTCCCAATTCACCCGCGTCTTTGGTATCGTCCTCAAAATCTTCGGTCGCCAACAGGCGATTTTCGTAGCCGATGAGTCGGTACGCCGCCACCTGACTGTCGTTGAAAGTAATCTGCATTTTCACGTCTTTCGCCGCCGCGTAAAACTTTTTATACTCGTCGATGAAAACTTTCTGCGCCTGCGCCGGACTGTCGAGATATTCGTAGGTGCCGTTGCCGTTATTGGCGATTTGCTCCATTTTGCCGTCTTGTAAATTACCCGTACCGACACCCAAAACGGTCAGGTAAATCCCCGTTTCGCGCTTTTCTTCAATTAAAGTTACGAGGTCGTCCTGATTGCTGACGCCGATGTTGAAGTCGCCGTCCGTACCGATAATCAGACGATTATTGCCGCCTTCGATAAAGTTCGCCGCCGCAATTTCGTAAGCCGTGATGATGCCCTGTGCCCCGTTCGTACCGCCGCCCGTACTCAATGACGACAGGGCGGAAATGATAATTTGAGACTGCGCCACCGAGGTCGAAGGCAAAATAACGTCCGAACTGCCCGAGTAAGTCACGATAGCCACGCGGTCGGTTTCGGGCAAAAATTCGACAAAACTAATCAGACTCGCTTTCAGCAATTCCAGTTTATCGGGACTGCTCATACTGCCCGAGACATCGACGAGGAAGACAAAATTAGAACCCGGCAGATTCTCCGCCGCGATGTCTTTGCCGCGCACGCCGATGCGCAGCAGTTGATTACCCGGCGTCCAGGGGCAGGTGCTGACCTCGGCGTTCATGCGGAGCAGCGCGTCGCCGGTCGGGTAGGGGTAATCCATTTCAAAATAATTCATGATTTCTTCGGTACGCACGGCAGCCTGCGGCGGCAAATTTCCGTTGTTCAGAAAGCGGCGAATGTTGGCGTAAGAAGCCCCGTCGGCATCAATGGAAAAGGTGGAAACGGCCTCGTCGATAGTGAGTACGAAGTCGTTTTCCTGATATTCATTGTAACCCTCACCGAGCAGCCCGAGCGAGTCGGCGGTGCCGGTGCCGCCGGTGCTGTTGACCCCCGGTGCGAGTTCACCGCTGAAACCGCCGTTAATATCAAAAGCACCGGAGTTGCCGCGCAGCGTATCGTCATTGTTTTTGCTGCAAGAGGCGAGGAGAAAAACGGTAAAAGAGAGAAGCATCGAGATTTTGAGAGTAAATTTCATTTTCAAAGATTTTGGTGTAAAAGGTCGTTTGAGAAGGAAGACGAGGGAAGAGGGGAAAGGGTTGGGTCGAGCGAGAAAAAATCACCTCCGCAAAATCAAGGTCTCGAACGCCTCAATCCGTACCGCGCCGCCTTTGCTTTGAAAATTTTGCGCCTGCTCCGCCAAATTACACCACGCCGCAAAACGTTTTCCGTCGCGGGTAAAGGTGATTTTGTAGAGGTCGTTTTCGAGTTGCTCGACGCCGTGCAGGGTTTTGTCCATCAGCATTTCGAGTTGAAAAAATTCCTGTGTTTGCTCGGCATCGTAGTCGGCGAGGTAGTCGGAAGTGAAGACCAAATTTCCGAGTAAAGCATTGATTTTCAGAATGGTATCTTGCTGTGTCGGCGTGAGTTTGTTCTTTTCTTTGCGCAGCAAAAAGACGTCCGGGTCATTGTGAAAGGCGCGGCCGTTGAGTTGATAGCGACCCAGAGTCGTGCGCAGCGAAACGATAGTCGAGACCCTTTCGCGGTCGCGCAAAAATGCCAACAGTTTGTGTTCCCACTTCAAATGAATATCCGCGCCGATGCGGCAATAATCGACGAGACCGAAGGCAGATGCCAAAGGCACACCGCAACCTAAAATCAATTTATCACCGACAATTTGCCGAATAAAAGTCATCGCCTCGTGCATGATTTGTCCGCGTGTTTTGCCGGGGCGATTTTGCAAACAGACGGCGTAGAGAAAGTCCAATTTCAGCATTTCGTAGCCCCATTTCAGCAGCACGGTTTGAAAGACCTGCGTCAAATAATTGCGGACGTCGCCGTGATAAAAATCGAGCGCATAAAAACCGCCTTTCCACAGCGGGGAGTATCCGATGCGCAGCGGTTTGCCCTTCCCGTCTTTGAGCAGCCAATCTTTATGATTTTTGAAAATATCGGAGCGCGTGTCGCAGATAAACGGCGCGAGCCACAGCCCCGGCACGTAGCCTGCCGCCTTAATTTGCGTAGCAAGCGGAACCATACCCTGCGGAAATTTATCCGTCACCGACAGCCAATCACCGACCGCCGTTTGCCAGCCGTCGTCAATTTGAAAGATTTGCTCGGGACGAAAATCGGTGGCAAAAACCGGCTTTTCCGCTTCTTTTTCCTGCCACGCCGCGAGGTTTTTTTCGATAATTGCCTGTGAAATATCGGTGTAATAATGATACCAACTCGTCCAGCCGATTGCCGGTTTTGCGGTTGGTTTTTTGATTTCCGCAAGCGCAAAATACGCGTCAAAGCATTTATTTTCATCGCCTTCCAAAAAGATCAAATCGACCAAAGGAAAAGAGTGCGCCGGCGTCAATCCCGCGCAGTCGGGCTGTATGTGCAGTTTATCGCCCGCCGTTTCGTGCTGAAAAACGGTAAAAGCCGCCTGCTCCGCCAAAGAACCGAAGAAGTTAAACCGACCCTGCGACCGCACGTAAGTGTAAGACCACGAGTGCAACCAACCCCGCTCCCGCCGTACAAAATCAAAAAATTCATCGCCCATCCAATACTTCAAAGGTCGCCCGATACGCCGCAGCCGCCCGATGCGTTCGCCCGGGCGATATTCCCGACTTTCCGACCAAGACTGAAAGCCGTTGCAGAAGATTTTGTCGTCGCTCAAATAATTCACATCACCTTGAATATCAAGACTTTGGATGGTGAAATCCTGCTTCGGGTGAAAGATTAATTTCAACCGCTGACCGTTGACCCCGTACACAGATTTGTCAACATTTTCGAGTGTACAATCAACGTAAAATTCATCGAAAAAGGTCATCTTTCCGACGGGCAGATTGACGGTTTTGTGGTCGTTGTAGGTGAGGGAAAGGGTGAGGTTTTTCATAGATAATTTTTAGAGGGGAGAGGGAAGAGGAGAGAGGCGGGCAACGAACACCTTAAAGGTAATCGTTACCCGCGAAATTTTTCCGCGTCGGTTTTCCTCAATTTTGTTAAAAAATAAAATTAAGAACAAAGCAGCACCGCATCCATCAACTACCAACTATCAACTACCAACTACTTTAGACTCGCGTTCAGCCATTCAAAAAATACCCGCTGCCACAGAATGCCGTTTTGCGGAGTAGAAACCCAATGATTTTCTTCGGGGAAGTAGAGGAAACGCGACGGAATGCCCTGTATTTGTGCCGCATTGAAAGCCTGCATCCCTTCCGACAGCGGAACCCGAAAATCTTTGCCGCCGTGGATAACCAAAATCGGGGTGTCCCAATTTCCGACAAATTTGTGGGGGCTGAATTGCTCGTAACTCTTCGGCGGATTGTCGCCCCAATACGGGCCGCCGATGTCTTGGTTGGCGAAAAATAACTCTTCGGTGGTGCCGTACCAGCTTTCCAAATTGAACAAGCCGCAGTGCGAAATGAAGGTTTTAAAACGCTCTTCGTGTTTGCCGGCGAGGTAGTACACCGAGTAGCCGCCGTAGCTTGCGCCGACCGCCCCGAGGCGATTTTCGTCGATGTAGGGTTCTTTGACCGCTGCGTCGATGGCGGAAAAGTAGTCGTCGATTGCCTGACCGCCCCAGTCGCCGCTGATGGCATCGTTCCATTCCTTACCGAAACCCGGCAGGCCGCGCCGGTTCGGGGCGACGACGATGTAGTCATTGGCGGCCATCATTTGAAAATTCCAACGGTAGCTCCAAAACTGCGACACCTGCGACTGCGGACCGCCCTGACAGTACAGCAGCGCGGGATATTTTTTACTTTCGTCAAAATTCGGCGGGTAAATCATCCATACCAACATATCTTTTCCGTCGCTCGTTTTCACGGTTTTGCTCTCGACGCGACCCATATCGACCTGCGCCAATTTAGAAATATTGATGTCGGTAATCGGCGTCGGCAACGCCTTTCCGAAGGGAACGCGGTAAAGCTCGTGCGGCGCGGACATGGAGGCGCGGGTGGCAATCAGCGCGTCCTCAGTCACCGCAAAACCGTAGTAATTGTGCGTGCCTTCGGTGATTTTTTTAATTTTTTGCGAATCGACATCGAGGGCGTAAATGTGCTGGGTGCCGTCGCGTTCGCTCGTAAAATAAATCGTTTGGTCGTTGGCGGAAAAGGCGGGTGAATGTGCATTGTGGTCGTAGCCGGCGGTCAGTTCTTTGACCTTATAAGTTTGCATGTCCATCAGCATAATGCGGTAGCGGTCGGACTCGAAGCCGTCGGTTTCCATGCTGTTGTAAATCATGTATTTTCCGTCGGAAGAGAAGGACGGGTCGAGGTCGTAGCCTTTATTCGCGGCGGTTAAATTGCGGCTTTTGCGCGACTCGATATCGACGTAATAAATGTCGGAATTGGTGCTTTGCGCGTAGTCTTTGCCTTGCATTTTTTTGGAAACGTAAACGATGCCTTTGCCGTCGGGCGTCCACGCGATTTGCTCCAAACCGCCGAAGGGTTTCAGCGGTGTATCGAAGGGTTCGTTGATGAGATTGATGCCTTCGCGGATACCTTGCTCGCTGTATTTTGCCAAGAAAATATTGGAGTGACTTTCGTCTTCCCAACTGTCCCAGTGTCGGTACATCAGGTCGTCGATGATACGGGCGTTCGCCTGCGGCAAATCGGGGTACATTTCCTCGGTCGTTTTGCCGTATTTGACGTCGTTGATGTACAGAATGTGTTTGCCGTCGGGCGAATATTTAAAACCGTTGACGGGAAATTTCGAGACCTGTCGGGTATTGCCGCCGTCCGGATCCATCTCCCAAATGAAGCCTTTTTTCAGATAACCGATTTTCTTTCCGTCGGGGCGAAATTGAGCGTTGCCCTCGCTTTCGGGCGTCGTCGTCAGTTGCTGCACGGTTTTTTTATCGCCGTTCGCACGGACGCTGTACAAGTCGGTCGAGCCGCTGTTTTCGCGGATGTCGTAGCGACGCACACCGTACAAAACCGTCTTGCCGTCGGGCGAAACGTCTTGCAGAGAGACGCGACCGAGCGACCACAGAAGTTCGGGCGTCATTTTATTTTGGGCGGAAAGGGGGAGGGTGATTGCCGTGAGAAGGAGGCAGAGGAGGATATTTTTCATTGGAAAAGTTGTTTGTATGTCCCGGCATTTACATACCTTGATAGGCGAGCCGGATTGGAAGAAATCATGCCGTTGGCATTTGTATGTAAAAGTTTCTTTAGAGGTCAATCGAGCAGGAAGGTCGAGAACTCCTCAACCCCCCAACCTCACAACACCAGCCCAATATGCGCCAAATGGTGATTGCCGTGCCAGGCGTACATCCCGCGCGCCGTGTCCAGACGCATGTAGGTCTTGTATTCCGGGTGAAAAAAGGTTTTGGCTTGGTCGGCGTCCGTCATGTTTTCGAGGAGGTAAGTCCAACGGGCGTGCAGCCCTTCGAGGATGCTGAGTGACCAATCAATCGGTGCGTTTTTGCCGTCGGGCGTTTCTGCCCACAGCGTTTCGTTGTAGGGGCGAATGGTTGGATTTTCCTCGGTCAGCGCGAGTTTGAAACGGGAAAAAGAATTGAGGTGACTGTCGGCGAGGTGATTGATGACCTGTCGCACCGTCCAGCCGCCCGCGCGGTAGGGCGTGTCGAGTTGGGCTTTGGTCGCGCCCGCCACTTTGAGCTGAATGTGAGCGGGCAGGCTGCTGATTTCGCTTTGCCACTGCGTGAGGTGGTCCTGCGTAACGAATTCGGGAACGGTAAATTTACCGATTGGGTATTGTTTGTTCATTTTTACGGTGGACGGTTGGATGGTGGACGGTTGACGGCTGCCTCGACTGTTCGGGATTTACCGTTTTTTAGTTGAAGGCAAATATACGCATTAGACTTGAAGACGAAAGGCGGCGATAAATTTGAGGATGAAATCAAATTTACCGTCGCCTGCCCAAGCCTTTACAACCGACACAACCTTTACAACCTTTTCATTCAACCTTAAAAACCCTCCGAAACTCCGCTTCCCCGTCTTGCTCGATTTCAAACAAATACAAACCCGCCGCAAAGGGAGACAAATCGACGCGGTATTCGGCATTTAAAATGCTTTTTCGCTCTAAAATTTGCGTGCCTTGCAAGTTGAAAACGCGCAGATTATAAGCCGAACTTTCCGTCAAATCATTGAAAATGACGACCTCCATGTGTGTCGGGTTAGGTGCGATTTTAATTTCGGAAAAAGTTGGATTTTGCACGGAAGAAATGACGACATTGATGACGGTGCTGTCTTGACAGCCGTTGGCGTCTGTGATGAGAACGGGGTAATCGCCCGGCTCTACGAAATATAAAGTATCGGTCGTTATTCCGTTTTGCCACTCGATTTCATAAGGAGCGGTACCGCCGGTGATGTCTAAAGAGAGGTGTTTTTCATTGGCGGAAACAAAGGTAAAAAGGGGGTGGATGTCGAGGGGAGCGGGGTCGATGATTTCGACGACGGGGTGGAGGACATTATTAGAAATGAAAACCGTGCCCGTGTAAGTGCCCGCGCCGAGGTTTTCAAGGGTGTTGCCGGTCGCACCGTTGTCCCAGTAGAAGGATGCCGCACTACCCGACCCTCCGAGTATGCCGACCTGTGCGCTGCCGTCCTGCGCGCCGGGGCATGACGGTTGCACGATGTTGATGTAGCTGATGTAGGGTTGAAACCAAAGGTTAATTTCCCTATCAGCGGTGCAGCCTTTAGCATCGGTAATGACGTAAGAATAAATGCCGGGCAGTAAATTTTCGCGTTCAAAATCGGTGTTGCCGTCTTGCCATGCAATAGAGTAGGGCGGCGCACCTCCGTCCGGCGTGACGGAAATAAACCCGTTCGGAGTATTTTCTGCGGTAGGATATTCGCGCTCGGCGGTACTCGTGAGTTGGGGAGCATTGGGCAAAGAAACCGAGGCAGTAAGCATAAATCCGGGAGAAACGTACACGGTGACGGAGTAATAACTCGGATGCAGATTGTAAACGGTATCGGATGGCGAAGGGGTAAACGGTAAACTGACAGACTCGACTTCTATGCCGCCGGTGATGTGAACGGCAAGCGCACCGGTTGGTTCGTCGTAACAGTCGATACCGTTAATGACTTCCAACTCAAGGGTCGGCGGCACAAAAACGGCAAACTCTTCGCTTTTCGTACAGCCCTCCGCATCGGTCACGGTGACGGAGTAAAAACCGGCGGACAGGTTGTTTATCTGCGTCTCGGTCGTGCCGGTATTCCACAGCACAGAGTAAGGTGCTGCGCCGTTGGTCGGGGTGACGCTGAGGCTGCCGTCGGTCGCACCGGCGGCGGATATTTGGGTGAGTTGGGAATTGAGCAGCATAGCTTCGCTGTCGGGCAAATCGGGTAAAGAAACCGAAGCGGATAAATCGAAACCGGGGGCTACTTTAATGTTTATCGAATATTCGCCCGGGGCGACATCGTACAGTGTGTCTGCCTGCGAGTCGGTGTGCGACCAGGTAAATTCTTCGATTTCGATGCCGCCCGTGATGTGCACGGCGATGATGCCGGTTGCTTCGTTGTGGCAGTCGATGCCGTTGAGGATTTCTAATTCGATGGTGGGTTCGATGAAAATTGCGAGAGTTTCGGTATTTGTACAATCCTCCGCATCGGTCAGAGTTGCCGAGTAGTAGCCGGCGGGCAGGTCGGTTATCAGAGCGGTCGTGTCGCCGGTACTCCATTCGATAGTGTAGGGTGATACGCCGTTTTCGGGAGTGAGTTCGATTTGTGCGTCGGCGGCACCGAGTTCGGATATTTGGGTGAGGGCGGGGTTGAGGCGCAGCGGCAGGATACCTTCGACCTCGGTGCTGTGCGTGTTTTGTTGGGCGAGAGAATCCGTAACCGTAACCGAAAAATTGCCGGGGCTTACGTCATTGATAAAAGCGGCGGTGCTGCCGTTATTCCATTGATAAGTAAAAGGCTCGAAGCCCGCTTGCATCACGCCCGTCAGCGCAAACCCGCCTTGGTCGCAGGTGCTCGGTTTGGTGAAAATGAAGGACGCGGGCGGCAGTGTATCTTTTAAAGCAATACCTTTGCTGCCGCGAAAATAATTCATGCCGTTGGGGTCGGTTTTGGGGTATTGGTTTTGGGGTATTGGTAGCCTTCCGGGCCGAGATAATCAACTGTTGCTAAAGTAACTACGCTGTCGTTGACAAATTTTCCGGTGTAAGAATTGGCAATTGAGGGGTCAAGAGTTCCCCAATTTTGCCAGTTCACGGTGAGGTAGAAAACAGGCTCATCGGTTTCCTCATTGTGAATATAGGCGGCGGTAAAATAGCTAATGTTATCGTTTTCGCTCGTCGGACTCGCCAAGTCAATAACCCCATCGTAAACAACCTGTTCCGCACCGTGATAAATTGTATAAAGTACACTCGAAGAGTTAGAATGTGCGCCTTTTCTCAGGAAATAAAGCGTATCGCCTACATTGACCGGCGTGGTGACATTGCCGCCGTAGATAGCATCTTCGCTTATGTTACCCGTCCATTCTTCTCCGTCGAAAAAGAAAATCACGTAATAATCCACAGAGCTACCGCCGTTTCTCCAACACTGCCACGCGTGTCCGTCTTCCGTTGTTTTATTCCAAAGTACATTATAATTCGAAGATCCAAAACCCGGAAAGTAATTATGAAAAATTGTATCCGTTCCCGTAATGTGCAGCGCCGTCGAGTCTTGAATAACCAAACGTTGCTCGGTACCGTACACCGCCGCCGCGAACTCCGTTTCATCCGGATAATTTATCCAACCCTCCGCCGCTGAATAACTCCCGTAAGCCGCGTTGTCAAAAAAGGAAAACCACGCTCTGCCGGTGTCGTCGGTTTCAATAGCCTCGATTTCGGAAATGTCTATGCCTGTATCAGCGTTTTCGAGTACCGTCCAATCCGCGCCGTCGTGTTTCAGTAAAAGCGAGTCTTGACGGTACAAAATCCAAATCTCATCGGTGCGTTCTCCGTAAATCAGAGAAGGGGTGCGGTTAATGACAGGGCTGTTTTCAGCATGAAAATAATAATGGTCAGTACCGTCGATTAAAGCAAAACTTTGAAACCGCTTCAACCATATTTTCTCTCCTAATCGATTGACAACCTCTGCTCCCCGGTACGGAAAGCCGTAAGGTTTTTCCATAATAACCCAAGCGCCGTCGATTAAAGCATAGGGTGAATCTCTAAATCCTGTAAAGAAAATATCACCGGTTGCATTCCACACAAATTTTGAGGTGCTGCCGGGCGGAGGAGGAGCAACTAAAGTCATATTTTCGCCGTCATAAGTGTAATAACCGCTGTCAGCAATGAGTCTGAATTCGTTGTTTGCACCGATGCTGTGTAAAGTTAATTCTTCCGGAAAGTCAATCGTATCGCGGGGAGTAAGTTCAGGAATTCCCTCGTAAATATAAGTCGATAAAATGTTGTCTTCTATCTTCCAAAAATTACTCGATGTATCTACCACAATAGCATGATTAGCAGGTACTCCTTCCGTAAAATGAGGAAATAAAACTTCCCACCCGTCCGAAGTATATTTATGCAAACCGTCATAAGTCGGAACACAAACACAACCGTCAGCACCGCCGCCGCCGCAAATATATCCTTCGTAGTAAAAAGAATAGGAAAAGCCGTCCGGAGCAATCACCGGATGCAGATAACCGCTGTTGACCGTATTACCGCAAGAAGTGTAATATGTCGGCTCCCAATGAGCTTCACCCGCTTCGTCGTTTTCATCGAAAACAAACCGATGCGACCCCGCAGCCGGCTCCCACCAATTATCGACATATTTAAAAGAACCGCCCGAAGTACTGATGTACAATGTACCTTTTCTGTCCGTCTCCATGCCCCGAAACCTAAAATCGTCACCACTTTCGACGAAGTCCATATTCGACTTATTAAATATCCCGCACACAGCGCCCGTTTGCTTATCATACTGAAAAAGAGCTTTGCCGGTCATCACCCAATAAGCTTCATTACTCACCGCAATATCCTGCACTCCGGAATAATCCGTCAACTTAGAAAACTCACTTTGCCCAAACAAAAACACGGGCAGAAAAAAGAAAAGAACAAAAAGGCTACGCATGGTTTAAAAATTTTGTGGTTACGATAAAAGGAAAGTACAAGGCGGGAAGTGCGGAGGTGTGAAAAGTAAAACAAATATACTGACTTTGCATCGGTCGAGATTAACGGTTTTCGGGTATTCGGGCAAACTCTTGACGGCGGAGAGGTATTTTTCGAAAAATCAACTACTTTCGCGCCCATGCAAAACTCAGATATTTTTTCGCATTTCAGAAGGCAAAAGACCTTTAACGGCAAGGCGCGTACCTCGCAGTCGTCACCGCCGTTTCGCCCTATGTCGGCTTGAAGTATTTTCGCTTGACACCTTTGGGAGCTTACGTTTTGGGCGTGACCGACAGCTACGCACTGCCCGAGTCCGTCACCAAATCCGTCACCGTTCTCTCCGCAGACTCGCTGACCATAACCGCCGCTGCCGACGACACGACCGCCCCGATGGTTTTGTTGCCCTACGCCGAGCGGGTCAGCCCGAATCGCTACCGCACCGACTTTTCATTTTTTCTGAAAGGCGTAAAAGATAAAAAGGAATTGGAGAGTAAAATCGACTTATTCAAGCAAGCGGTCAAGGTCGATTTGCCCGAAAATCGGCAAAACTTTGTTGAGGAATTGCGCGGTAAAATCAATCCGCTCGTTGAAAATAAGGCGGTGTGCGTCTTTCAAATACCGCCGTACAAAACCGAACTTTTGCAGCTCATTGCCCGCGACCCGATTTTACAAAAGCACAGTTTGAAAGCGGAAGAATATCACATTATCGTGCCGAAAAAATCTTTGGCGGCATTTCGCAATCGCTTGGGAGAATTTGGGTATTTGCTGACTTGATGGTTTTATAATGCGCGCGTTAAAGTAGAAATCCTAAAAATCCTGTTAATCCTGTCTAAAAAAAGAGTTGCTCGAAAGCATTTTTCCCCTTTATCTTTGGTGAAAGTCCGCTGTAAAAAGGGGAGCGCGTTTCTCTTGCGGAATATTATACTTACGCTTCGGCGAAAAATCGGGAGCAAATCAGAACGCAGATTAATTACTACGTAAAAAAGAAAGGCATGAAAGATAAGGATTTTTTTGAGGAATTAATTGAGGAAGGGTACGATAAGGGGGTTAGGTGTGGGAATGGAAAAGGGAATAAACAAAGGCGAACTCTTTATGAAAATCATTGCTGATATCGAGTTTGGCTTGATTTCCTTTACTGATTATTCCGTTTATGATACGAGCCGACCGGCAAAATCGAAAAAACGTTCAAAAGCGTTCTACGATAAAGTGAAAAAAGGCTTTCTCAACGGCGACAGAAAAGAAGCTGAAAAAGCTGTACGTGAATTGCTGAAAGAAGCTGAGCCTTTAACCGATAAACAAAAGGTAACTGTAAAAGAGTTTATCGACAGGCATCTCCCCGCCTT
The DNA here is from genome assembly GCA_020629965.1 of Saprospiraceae bacterium. GTDB lineage: Bacteria > Bacteroidota > Bacteroidia > Chitinophagales > Saprospiraceae > JAHDCG01. Next base: position 20,655 of record JAHDCG010000013.1, read on the forward strand.
CCGCAAAAAACAAAACTAACCAAAAGGTCGAAAGCCCCGCTTTCGACCTTTTAATTTTTCCGACGCTTTCCCCAAAAAAGTCTTAATTTCGCGGCAATGAGCGAAAAAATACATAAATCCGGATTTGTCAATATCGTCGGGCGACCTAACGTCGGCAAATCTACGCTGATGAACGCCCTCGTCGGCGAGAAAATGAGCATCATCACGAATAAACCGCAGACGACCCGGCACCGGATAATCGGGATATTGAGCGCGGAGGATATGCAGGTCGTGTTTAGCGATACGCCCGGCATCATCTCCGACCCGATGTACAAAATGCAGGAGGCGATGAACCAATTCGTGAACACCACTTTTCACGACAGCGACATCACGCTTTTTGTGACGGACGCTCGCGAAAATTATGCGGACGACGATGAAATTATTCAGCGACTAAAGGATGTGAAAACGCCGCTGTTTTTGATTATCAACAAAATAGACACGGTATCGGATGCCCGCGTTTTGTCTTTGATTAAAACTTGGAACAGCCGCGTGGATTTTACCGAGACCGTGCCGACCGCTGCGCTCAACAAGGTCAATACCGACAAGGTTTTGGATTTAATTACCGCTAATTTGCCGGAAGGCCCGCCCTATTATCCGAAAGACCAACTGACCGACCGACCCGAGCGTTTTTTCGTCAGCGAAATCATCCGCGAGAAGATTTTGGAACTCTACCATCAGGAAATTCCCTACTCCACGGAGGTCATCGTCAACGCTTTTAAAGAGGGCGAAACCTCACGCGGCGAAGCCATTACCCGCATCGACGCGACGATTTACGTGATGCGCAAATCCCAAAAACCGATACTTATCGGCAAGGGCGGTTCGGCGATTAAACGTCTCGGCACGGAAGCTCGTAAATCCCTCGAAAAATGGCTCGAAACGCGGGTACACTTGGAAATGCACGTCAAAGTCAGCGACGACTGGCGCGATGACGACAGGATGTTGAAGCATTTTGGGTATAAGTAGTCGGAGATGTTAGACGTTAGACGTTAGATTTTAGACTGCTGCTTTGACCGGTGCGGGAGAAAAAATAAAACGGGGCATCTGTACAACAGATGCCCCGTTTTGCTTTAAACGCCTAAACAAACAAACGCATAAACAAATAAACTTCTAATGATTTTCCTTAAAAATCAACAGCGGAATATCCGTATGAAAAACCATTTGTTTGGTAAAAGAAGTGTGAAAAAGTCGCTCCCACAGTTTGCGGCTCGGCAGGTACATAGCGAGTAATTTAACGTTTTTTTCCGCGATGTAGCTGTCGATTGCCTCTTCGACCGAGCGGTCGTGCAGCACCGTAAAGTCCGTAAAACGGCGAGTGTCATAGACATCGACTTCCGTATTTTGCTCCTGTTGCTCTTCGTCTTTTTCGGCGTGAATGACGTGCAATTCCGCACCGACTTTTTCCGTAAACTCATGCAAAGCCAACATCGCCGAGCGGTCGCGTTTGTAGTCCGTCGCGAATGCCACCGAATCCATCGTCGTAAAAGTTGCATTTTCGGGCACGGCGAGGACGGGGCAAGGTGCTTTCAGCGTCGTATCGGTCGTGGTCGTACCGACGAATTTTTCGAGGGCACCGTGTTCGCCTTTCGTACCCATAATGATGAGGTCGAAGTCATTGTCTTTCGCGTAATCCGCGATTTCATCCGCCACAAAAATGCCGTAAATCGGCGTTTGTTTCATCTCGACTTCGCCGCCGTGCCTGACCATCATTTCCGACATTTTTTTCATCGCGGCTTGCTTGTGCACGCGATTGGTATCTTGTAAAATACCGGGCTGTGACAAATCCGGCGCGGCGGTCAGCGGAATACGATAGATGTTGATAATTTCAATTTCGGCGTCGAGTGCTTCCGCAAAAGCGGCGGCGTAACGAAAAGCATTATCGGAAGCGGGCGAAAAATCAGTGGGAAACAGAATTTTTTTGAAGGACATGCGGGTCGTTTTTTGTTTGACAGATTAGTTTTGTATAAGAACGCAGCGGGCGGGGGAGAGGTTGACTAAAGTAACTGCGACCTCCGGGTCGTCAGCAGAAAATTTCTCACATTTCAAAGCAAAAAATCGCCTTCACATATTTATCAATTTTGTTAGCTTGCTTCCGAAGAAAGATTTTTACCTTCGCGCTTCTTTATCGAAGACTTTATTTCGAGAAAAAAAGCTACACAAATATCGTAATTTCAAAGCATGCTGAACAAAATAATCGAACGCAAAAAAAGAGAATGGATGCAGTCGCCGGGCTGTCCGGTCAGGCAGTTGGTCGATTATATGACAGCTAAAGGAAAACTGCGCGACACCCAAATCGAGGCCATCGAAACTTACCTTTATTTAAAAATCGAAGGGCAAAACAAACCGCTGTGGCAGCTTTTTTCCGAAGGTATGTTTCTCGAAGGTAATTTGGAAATTCCGCACTTGATGAGCTACCATCCCGACCTCTATGAGTGTATTTACAAACAGCCCGCAGCCAAAGCCCTGTATGATTTTGTGTCGGGAAAGGAAGACAGCAAACCGAGGCTGCCGGGGCTCAAAAGATTGATAGTTGAAAAAGACAAATCACTTGATTACCAACAAATTATAAAAAATATTTTTTACAATGTAAGCTACGCCGACTACCTGATGAGCCTGCCCATGGGTGCCGGCAAGACCTACCTCATGGCGGCGTTTATCTATCTCGATTTATATTTTGCTTACAACGAACCCGAAAACAAAAATTTCGCGCATAATTTTTTGGTGCTTATTCCTTCGGGTTTAAAGTCCTCTATCGTGCCGAGTTTGCGGACTATCGAAAATTTCGACCCGACTTGGGTATTGCCTGACCCGGCTGCCGGGGAACTGAAAAGACTGCTGAAATTCGAAATCTTGGACGAGCAAAAATCCGCGAAAAAAAGCAACAAAGCCCGCAACCCCAATGCCCAAAAAGTTAATCAGTGTCTGCCCGACCCCTTCGGGCAGGTGTTCGTCGTCAATGCCGAAAAGGTAATTCTCAATCGGCTCGGCGTCAGTTCACAACTCGAAATTATCGAGAAAAACGAAGACGAAAAAGACAAACGCGAAAACGAACTGCGCAATCTCATCGGAAAAATTCCCAACCTTTCCATACTCATCGACGAAGTACACCACGCCGCCACCAATGACATTAAACTGCGTCAGGTAGTCAATAAATGGCATAAAACGGGCAATATTACCACGGTTTTGGGTTTTTCGGGTACGCCGTATTTATCTAAGGCGGATAAGATTCATGCGGACGAAAATACCTCTTTTAAATTTTCTCAAATCTCGAATACCGTTTACTATTATCCTTTGGTGACGGCGGTGAAAAGTTTTTTGAAAACGCCTTCCATTCGCATCGGGCAAAATATCGATCGCTTTCAAATCATTCGCAACGGTATCGAAGATTTTCGGGAAGAATACGGCGAAACGGTGTACGGCAACGGCTCGATTGCCAAAATTGCGATTTATTGCCCCAAAATCGGCGTACTCGAAGAGGAAGTTTACCCTTTTCTGACCGGCGAATTGGGCATCGATGCCCGCGAAATACTGCGCTTTCACAAAGGCAACAAAAAACACCCGCAGCCGCCGGGCAGCGAACTCGAATTTCGCTCCCTCGATTTGCCGTCTTCCCAAAAACGCTACATCCTCCTTGTACAAGTAGGAAAAGAAGGTTGGGACTGCCCGAGCCTGACGGGCGTTATTCTCTCGCAAAAAGGCGACAGCCCTAAAAATATGGTGCTGCAAACCGCCTGCCGCTGTCTGCGCCAAGTCGATAAAGGAAAGGACGAAACCGCCCTGATTTGGCTCAACGACTACAACGCACAAACCCTCAACGCCCAACTCAAAAAAGAGCAGCATACCTCCATTCAGGAAATAAATCGACTGAAAAAAGGGGAAGCAGTCGCCCCCGTGCCGCGTACCGCCCGCAGCGAATTTTTAGAATTGCCGCCCGTAGATTTTTATCAATTACAAGTAAAATACCAAGCCCTGCACACCGCAGAAAGCCCGCATACCGCCGCAAAACTTGACAATCTGCTGCAAGATATCGACGCTTTTAAAACCGCCGCCCTCATCAAAACCGCCGAAATCGGTAACATCGACGAAGCTGCCGTAGCGGTCATGAAAAAAACGGGCTACGAAACCGCCGTCTTTCACCGTTGGCTGTACGGTATCGCCAAGGCAAGCTACGGCAACGTCAAAAGAAACGAACTGCAACAATTTTCCGCACCGCTGCGCAAAATCTTCGACCGCATTACTTACCGCGAAAACGAGACGCGCTTTTGGAACGACCTGTACGACCGCCGTGCCGTCGAAAGCCGCATTCGTTTGGCATTCAACATCGAGCGCAGCCTGACCACGAGCAGCGAAATCATACCGCAAAGCGCGCAACTGCTCTTGGCGGAAAAACTGCAACCCGTTGCCGATAACGACAAGCTGTACCCCGCCGCCGCCGATGTTGAAAAAATCCTGCGCCTCGATGTCTCGGGCGAAAGCGTAAACGTAGATATGGAGCAGGTAAGGGCAGAATACGACAAAGCCAAAAAGGTATTGGCGGACGCGGGTATGGGACACATGTTTCCGCCTTTTGCCGACTACAGTAAGAAGTACGAACACTCCTTAGCGGTGCGCAGCAAAGACCGCACTTTTCACTATTTGCCGTATAATTTTGTGCAAAGCAAGTTCGAGAAAAACATCTTCGAGGAGGTCTTAAAACTCAATACCTTTACCGATAAAAAACTCGAAATCTACTACAACGGAGAGCGCGGACTCACCGAGTTTGTCATTCAGTGCTACGCCCGCAACGGAAAATTTCGCAAAAACATCGGACGCTACACCACCGATTTTTTGATCATTCAACGCAATGAAAAAAGTGAAATTCATAAAGTCCTCATGGTCGAAACCAAAGGCGAAGGCTACGGCAACGACCCCGCTTTTTTGGCGAAAAAGAAATTTGTCGAAACGGATTTTTTGGAACAAAACAACGAGAAATTCGGCTACCGACGCTTCGACTTTCTCTACCTCGGCGACTCGGATAAAAAGGCGGACAACACCGCCAAAATCAATGCCCGCCTCGAAGCGTTTTTTACCGACTAAAACTCAAATAAAAATTATACAAGCAAAAATACTATGCCGATAAAATACATTCCCTACACCCCCAACACCACCGAGGGGCAGGCCGTACTCGACAACATCACCCGCACCCAACGTGTGCTGCGCTACCGCGACGGCGATAAGGTCATTGCCAAAATACAACGCGGCATGCCTTACTACGAAGTCGAAAAACAGGAACAGGTCGGCGCGGAAAGCGAAAATCTCGTCATCCGCGGCGAGTGTCTGTCTGCCTGCGCATATCTGAAAAAGGAAGGAATAAAGGTCGATTTGGTCTATATCGACCCGCCCTTTGCCAGCGGTGCGGACTATGCGAAGAAGGTCTATATTCGGAAAAATCCGAAGTTGGCAGCAAAAGTCAAAGCCGCCGAACAAGAACTCGACCTCGAAGGACTGAAAGCCTTTGAAGAAACCATGTACGGCGATATTTGGCAAAAGGAAGATTATTTGAATTGGATGTACGAAAACCTGCGGGCGATTAAGTCGGTGATGTCCAAAACTTCAAGTATTTACGTGCATCTTGACTGGCATATTGGTCACTATGTCAAGATATTATTGGATGAAATATTTGGAGAAGAAAATTTCGTCAATGAAGTAATATGGAAATATGCAGGTGCTCGTATAGGGAAACGAGCATTTGGCAAAAAGCATGATACAATTTTTATTTACAGTTTAGAATATGATAAACATATTTTTAACTATGATAAAGTAAGAGACCCTTATGCAGAGTCAACAATAAAAAGAAACAAATATTCCAATTCGGGTAGTTCTACAAGAGTTTTAGATTATAAGCCGAATGAAGATGGTAAATTTCCCGAAGATGTTTGGGACATTTCTATAATAAATCCTTTTGCCAAAGAAAGACT
>JAHDCG010000013.1:26747-33385 GCA_020629965.1 Saprospiraceae bacterium
CCCGAAGCCCTCCTCCAACGCATTCTTAAAGCGAGCAGCGACGCGGGCATGGTCGTTGCGGACTTTTTCGGCGGCAGCGGCGTGACGGCAAAAGTGGCGCACGATTTGGGCAGAAAATTTATCCACTGCGATGTCGGCATCAACAGTATTCAGACGGTGCGCGACCGCCTGACGGCGGCGGGGGCAGCGTTTCAAATCATGGAAATACAGGACGGCGTGAGTCTGTTTCGCAATCCGCGGCAGACCATGGATAAACTCGCCAAACTGATACCCGGACTGCAGCAGGACGTGCCGGGGCTGTCGAAGTTTTGGTTCGGTACGCTGCAAGACAGCAAGGCGGGCACGGTGCCGGTTTATGTGCCCAACCTCATCGACCATACGGAAAAAGTGTTGGATATTCCGACCGTTAATCGCGTTATCAATCAGGAGTTGCAAAATTTGGACTTCAACGCGGAAAAAGCCGTGATTTACTACGTCGATATCGACGACGAGGCGGAAGTCAAAAAATTTATCAAAGACAACAACCCGACCATTACCAAGATAGAACTGCGCGACCTCAAAGCCTTGCTGCACAACATTGTCATCGAGGACGAAATCGAAGTAAAGGTGACTGCGGTCGAGGATAAATATCGCACCGAAGTTCTGCGGTTTTTCAGCGACCGTTTGCAGAGAAAGATTGACGAGTTTAACGAAAAAGGTAATCTGCAGGCGGTAAATAAAGGCAAAAAATTTACGCCGATAGACATCAGCGAAGCGGGTTTGGAATTAATCGAATTTATCTCTTTGGACTGCGAAAATACGGAGGGCGTATGGCACAGCAGCACGGAAATTAAAATCGATAAAACGGGTTATCTCATCACCGACGGGCAAAAAAGCAAGGAGTTTTGGGACGGCACGGTGACGAGTGAGAAAAAGCCAAAGCGTCTGAAAGTGCGCAATATCAGCGGTGACGAGTCGGTGATTACGATTTGAAGAGAAATCGACTGAAATAAAAAATACAGGTGCTTTATGATTTCGTGTGGTTTGTGAAATAACTCCAAAAGGTTTCAACCCCTTGCTGCCGATATACAAAGGGTTGGAAACCCCTTGGGAAAACGTAAACCACATAAATTCATAAAGAGCCATACAGCAATCGGACGCAATCCTTTTGCTGTATTTTTTTATGTGCTGAGTCTCGATTTACCGACAAAAAGTAACATTGCACAGACTTATTTCCTGCAAACCAAAAATCTACTTTGTCGTACCGCTGCCGTTTATTTCCGCTGCCTTTTCCGTACTTTGCCAATGCTAACAAACAGGCGGTTTTTTCAACGGACCGCATTTTAATTTACCAACTGAATTTTCGATGAAAAAAATAATACTGCTGCTCTTGGTCGGCCTCCTCGCCGGCAATTTTTCTCTCTTCGCCCAACAACTCGACCACGCACAGGGCGAAATTCTTATCAAAACCGAAGACAAAGGCAATCTCAAAAATGCCTTGCGCGACCTCGCCCGCATCGACGGTGCGGAAACCGGATTGACGATTAAAAAAGTCGTCGTCAAGTCCCAAAATATGTACCTCTTGGGCTTTGACCATGCCGCTGTTAACGAGCAGGTCGTGCTGCAAAAACTCGCCCGTCACCATGATATTTTGACCGCGCAATTCAATCACTTCATCGACCTGCGTTTGGAGCCGAACGACCCCGAATTCGGCGACCAATGGCAGTACATTAACAACGGTCAGGACGGCGGTACGGTCGGCGCGGACATCGATATGGACTTGGCTTGGGACATCACCACGGGCGGCGTTACGCCCAACGGCGACACTATCGTGGTGGCGGCACTCGACGACGGTATCGACCTTAATCACACCGATTTTGAAGACAACCGCTGGAGAAACTGGGCGGAAATTCCCGACAACGGCATCGACGATGACAACAACGGCTACATCGACGACTTTGAAGGTTGGAACTCGAATGCCGATAATGATAATATCGCCGGCGGCGGTCACGGTACACCCGTAGCGGGCATCATCGGTGCAAAAGGTAACAATGAAATCGGTGTCGCCGGTGTCAGTTGGAATGTTAAGGTAATGGTTATCAAAAACGATTTTAACACCAGTGAGGCGGGCGTTTTATCCGCTTACGGCTACGCCCTCGCGCAGCGCGAGTTGTACAACGAAACCGACGGTGAGGAAGGCACATTTGTCGTCAGCACCAACGCTTCCTGGGGTGTGGACGGCGGTCAGCCCGACGATGCGCCGCTGTGGTGCGGGTTTTACGATATCCTCGGTGAGGCGGGTATTTTGAACTGCGGTGCGACCATCAACGGCAATCAAAACGTCGATACTTTCGGTGATTTGCCGACAGCATGCCCGAGTGATTACATGATTTCGGTGACGAATATGAATCGCAACGATAATAAGGTGACGCAGGCGGGCTTCGGTTTAGAGACCATCGACCTCGGTGCTTTCGGCGCGGACACCTGGACGACTGCTCTCGGCGGCGGCTATGCAGGCTTTGGCGGTACTTCGGGCGCGACGCCGCACGTGGCGGGCACCATCGGCTTGTTGTACTCCGCGCCTTGCAGCAATCTTGCCGACTTGGCGATGAATGACCCGGCGGCAGCGGCTTTGGCGGTGCGCAGTTACGTTTTAGACGGCGTTGACCCCAACGAAAGTTTGGAAGGCATCACCGTGACCGGCGGTCGTTTGAATGTACGCAATTCTTTGGATTTGCTCTTGGCGGAATGCGGCCCCTGTCCTCCGCCGTCTGCTTTGGAGGCACTCAATCTGACGGCCGGCAGTGCGGATTTGACGTGGATTTCCAACGAAAACTCTACGCTCGACACTTTGCAATACCGCGCCGTAGGCGATGAAGACTGGACGACGATTGCCGATGCGACCGCGCCTTACTCTCTTACTGATTTGTTGACTTGTACGGAATACGAATTTCGCGTGAAAAGCAGTTGCCCGGAAGAAGATTCCGGCTACTCGACTCCCCGCATTTTTACCACCGACGGCTGCTGTGAGGCGCCGCAAGATTTGACAATTACCCAAAATGACGACGGTTCTTACCTCGTATCGTGGATGTCCGTCACGGCGGCATCGAGTTATACTCTGGAGTACGGCATCACGGGCGGCGACGAGTTATTTGAAGTCACCGACCTGACCGAATTAACCTTTACCGTTGCGGATTTGGAAGAGTGCGCTTCTTACGATTTCAGCGTGACGAGTGTGTGTGACGGACAAGACAACGTGACGACCGAGCCGTTTGTCCTCGTTACGGAAGGCTGCGGGGCGTGTACCGAAAATGACTACTGTGACCGTCCCGTAGGAGAAACTGCGGACGAATGGATAGAAAGCATCAGTATCGACGGTGTGCTTTTCGAGTCGGGCGACAACGGCGGCGAGGCTGCTTTTTTCGGTAATCCGGCTATATTCGATGCGGCGGCGACGACCGAAATGATTTTTACCCCGGCGTATTCCGGTAATACTTTCCCCGAGTTTTTTACCGTATTTATCGACCTCAATCAAGACGGCACTTTCTCCGCCGATGAGTTGTTATTTACCTCGCCGGAAGCGGTTACTGCGGCAGAAACGGCAACCATCGAAGTGCCCGCTACCGCCCTCAACGGTGTAACGCGGATGCGTGTGCGCATGCTGTGGAACAACGCCGGCACCGACCCTTGTTTCGACGGCTTTCACTACGGTGAAACGGAAGATTACTGCGTGGAAATTGTGAATGCGGGCTTGGAGCCGTGCGCGGAAGCAACGGATTTTTCCGCATCGGCATTAACTCAAACCACGGCAACATTGGCGTGGACGGGTAGTTCTGCGGCGGAGTCTTACACGGTAGAAATTTTGGATGCGACGGGGGAAATTTTCCTCAGCGAAGTCGTTGCCCCAACCCAAATCGAGGTGATAAATTTAGAGCCGTGTCAATCCTACACCGCATCGGTTGTTGCGGTTTGCGCAGAGAATAATATTTCTGAAATCGTCGAAACCACCTTTATGACCGAATGCCCGCTGTGCCCCGAAGTCACGGCATTAGACAGTATGATGACTACCGAAAACAGCATTACGCTCACGTGGGATTTCGACGGCGAAGCCGAAAACTTCAACGTTCTCTACGCTCCGGCGGACGGCGGCGCGGTAACGGCGGGCGTTTTTGATACTGCCCCCGTGACCATCTCCGGCTTGGATTTTTGTACGGAATACCGCTTTGAAGTCAGCGCAAACTGCGTAGCCGGCAACGAAAGCGAACTCGTCGAAAAGAATATTTCGACTTCCTGCGTTTCTTCCGTAACGGAACTGCCCGGCGATGCGGACGCCCTGCGTCTCTTCCCGAATCCGTTTACGGACAGATTGCAACTCGAAATCAATCTCACTGCGGCAAGCGACCGTTTAGACATCGAAATTCTGAACGCGGCGGGTCAAACCGTCGGCGTGCAAAAAATCGAGCGTTTGGCGGCAGGTCGCCACATTTTACCGATTGATATAGCAAGTGAAAGTGCGGGCGTATTCTTTGTGCGCATTGCTACGGAAGGCGGGAGTACGGTGCGTCGCGTGGTGCGGACTTTATAGGTTTTTGTATTTGATGAAATAAAAAAGGACGTCGGGGAGAAATTTTCGGCGTCCTTTTTTTTTGGTGGTTTTCCCCCGGCACTAACGTACCCCGAGAGGCGAGCCGGGCTGAAGTGTTCCGTGCCGTTGGCACTTGTATGTGGGCTTTTAAAAGCAAAATCCGATTTTGTACAGACACGGGAAAACGCGTCTCTTCTTGGTTGTATGTCTCGGATAAAAGTCTTTACCGCCGCGCCGCCAAAATAATTTCCCCCCGCCTTCCGCATTTGGTAGCATAATTGCAATATTTGCGCTTAAACTAAATTTTTACAAAAACCGTAAATTACATCCCATGCTAAAATACATCACAGCCTGCCTTTGCGCAGCTTTGCTTTTTACCGCTTGCGGCGACGACAGCAAACCCGTCGCAGACCCCGTTTCCGCCGAACCTACCGCCAATGACGGACAGGATGCCCGTCAAAGAGTTGTCGATGAACTGAAAGGACAATCCATCGACGAAACTAATCTGTACGGTCGCGCCAAACGCGGCATGGACAAACTCTTCGCCGCCTACGAAACCGCCGCCGAAACCATCGACGGCTTCGACAATCCGAGTTACACGATGGATGAAAAATGCAACGTCGTCTTCACTTACGAAGAGCGCGGCACGACTTACGAAAAGCGTTTTAACATCGGTGAAATGGAGCACCGCAACGGCAAAATGTCGCTCGAAGCCGACAACGGCGACGACATCCTTTTCCCCGGTTTTCGCATTGCGACCGCCGACGGCAGCCCTGACGTAAAAGTCTATAAAGACGGAAAAGAAGTGCAAAAGGACAACGAATGGTACATCGTACTCGCCGACCGCAAAGCCGTCGAAAGTGCTGTGCCGAACATGGTTAACGTGGTCAATATTTGTCAGCAAATCGCGGCAAAACAGTAGGAAAATATTCTGCAAAATCCGGATAACGGTTTGGGTGTCAGACACGGTTTGTTGTTACATATATAATAATTCTAAAATTCTGATTTGTAGCTTGATAATCGTGTCAGACACCAAAAAATTAATAACCTAAAAAAAATCTCCGCATGTTTTCTCGAAAACCGTGCGGGGATTTTTTAATTTATGTCATTTTTGTACCAACTTTCTCCCCCAATTTGGACACTCCGTTTATTTTAAATAAATTTGCTTTTATCGCCTTTATTCTGCCTGTAAACTCATTTTAAACAAACAAGAAACATTTAATGACGGATACACAAACATTTTTCAAATCCGCTTTTTCGGTAGATAATGTCATCTTCGGTTTTGACGACAGTGACCTCAAGGTCATGCTCATCAAAAGGGGAGAAGAACCCTACGCCGGGCAGTGGGCACTGCCGGGTGATTTGGTCTATCCCAACGAAGATTTGGACACGGCGGCAGAGCGTGTTTTGGAAAAAATGGCGGGGCTGACCGATGTCTATTTGGAGCAGGTGCGTACCTTCGGTGCCGTTGACCGTCACCCTTTGGGGCGCGTCATTACGGTGGTCTATTTCTCTTTGGTCAAAATTGCTCGGTACAACATGATTTCGACCTCGGCGATGGCAAAATCGGTACACTGGATGTCGGTGCAAAAAGTACAGGAGGCGAAAAATTTAGCATTCGACCACAACGAAATTTTCGACGTTTGCTTTCAACGTCTGCAACGACAGGTGCGCAGTCGCCCCATCGGTTTTGAGTTGTTGCCGCCCAAATTTACCCTCACCGAACTGCAACACCTCTACGAATCCGTGCTGCAAACGGAGCTGGACAAACGCAACTTCCGCAAAAAAATCCTGTCGATGAAAATTCTCATCGACCTCGACGAGTTACAGGAAGGCGTCGCCCACCGCCCCGCCAAACTCTACAAATTCGATCGCGACCGCTACGACCGCGCTGTCGCCGACGGCATGTCTTTTGAATTAAAAGAAAGCAAGCCGAAGAAAGACACGGAGCCGAAAACGCTGGCGAGTCATTTTTAGGGCGGTGGACGGCGGATGGTTGACGGTGGACGGGCGCGTGTGATTTCGTTGCCGGTTGTCCGTTGCCCGTTGTCGGTTGCCCGTTGTCGGTTGCCCG
>JAHDCG010000013.1:33485-35745 GCA_020629965.1 Saprospiraceae bacterium
GTTGCCCGTTGTCGGTTGCCCGTTGTCGGTTGCCCGGCGCGTATAACTCAAGCAACTCTCGGTTTTCATAAAAATTATCCGAACTTCCGGAATTACAATCCTTACAACCTTTACAACCGGTAAAAACCTTTACAACCCTCACAAAACCTTCACAACCCTCAAAATTTACCTACCTTTACAATTCAACCCGGGTCTTTATACAACCCTTGCAACCCTTCTTTACAACCTTTATTACTTGGAAAACAACGCCGTAGATAGAATCACCCGCAGCTTTGAAGTTGCCTTACCCGAAATGCAGACCTTGCATGAGTATTTGGCTTTTTTACTTTTTTCGCCGGACACAAATATTCGGCAGTGGAGTGAAGATTTGAGCGAGACGGATTTTTACGTCGTCGAAGGCGGCAAGCCTTGGTTGCAAATTCAAGACCGCGATAATGCTTTCGAGACCGTGCTGCATTTTTTTAACCCGAACGGCGAATATTTGCTCGTCGTCGAGGGCAACGTGTCACGCGGCAAATGGCGGCTTTTGGACAATACCAACAAAATGATCATCGAGCAGGGGCAGGGCAGGTCGGAGATGTACGAGTTGGCATTTTTGAGCGAAACTTTCTTCATTTTGCGCAAACACGGAGGCTACGCCGTCGGCAAAAAGCCCAATTTTTTGGTACTCGGTCACGAGCGTGTCGTGGCGCGATTGGAGTGGCGCGACTACGTCGAGTTGCTGTTTAATACCTACCGCAGTCAAAACAAATCTTTCAATAATTTGCTCATTTTCTTCGTGGTTTTGGTAGTCATCGTGCTGCTTTTGTCCGTCTTTCGTTAAATCCTTTTCGGGGCATGTCTGCCTTTATTTTTCCTCTCGATTATCCCCGTTTTTCTTAAACCAAAATTCCCTTTTCGTGTTAAATGTTTACTGCTTTCAAAAAATATTGAAAGTTTAGAAATGCAGCAGAAAAACACGTGCTGCTCACAAAATACACGTTATGAACAGTCCGAAAAAAGTAATAGTATGGTTTCGTCAGGATTTGCGCCTGCACGACAATGAGGCATTGACGCAGGCAATCGAACACGGGGACGAAGTGATTCCCGTTTTCATTTTCGACGACCGTACTTTCAGAGGCGAAACCGATAATTTCGGCTTTGCCAAGACAGGAAAATACCGCGCTCAATTTATCATTGAAAGCGTAGAAGATTTGCGTAAAAATTTGCGCGATAAAGGCAGCGATCTAATCGTGCGCTGCGGCAAAACCGAAGATGTTCTCTTCGATTTGGCGCGCGAAAATAAAACGAGTTGGATTTTTTGCAACCGCGAGCGCACGCAGGAGGAAGTCGATATTCAGGACGCCCTCGAAGAAAAACTGTGGAGCATCGGGCAGGAAATGCGCTACTCTCGCGGTAAAATGCTGTACTACACCGCCGATTTGCCTTTCCCGGTGACGCACACGCCCGACGTTTTTACGCACTTCAGAAAAGAGGTAGAAAAGTATATCAAAGTACGCGAACCGCTGCCCGTGCCGGTCGATTTGAAAGCTCCCGCCGAGATGCCCGACGCGGGTGATATTCCCTCGGTCGAGGACTTCGGTTTGGAAAAGCCCGACTTCGAACCCCGCGCCGCTATTCACTTTAAAGGCGGCGAAACGGCGGCACTCGCCCGCTTGGAGCATTACCTGTGGGAGACCGACGCCGTTGCCGATTACTTCAATACCCGCAACGGTCTGCTCGGCGAAGATTATTCCACAAAATTCTCGGCGTGGCTGGCGCAGGGCTGTATTTCGCCCAAACTTATCTACCACGAGTTGCAGCGTTACGAGAAAAAGCGGACTAAAAATAAATCGACTTACTGGGTCTTTTTTGAACTGCTGTGGCGCGATTTTTTCCGCCTGATGGCAAAGAAAAACGGCAATTTGATTTTCCAAAAAGGCGGTCCGAAACAAGAAGTCGATGAAAGTTGGCGGAATGACGAGCGGTTGTTTGCGATTTGGCAAGAAGGGCGCACCGGCGTTCCTTTCATCGACGCGAATATGCGCGAAATCGCCAATACGGGTTTTATGTCGAATCGCGGTCGCCAAAATGTCGCTTCTTTCCTCGTCAAAGACCTGCACGTTAACTGGCAAATGGGCGCGGAATATTTTGAAAGCATTCTCGTCGATTATGACCCGGCGAGTAATTGGGGCAACTGGAATTACGTCGCCGGCATCGGCAATGACCCGCGCGAAAATCGCTATTTCAACATCCTCTCGCAAGCCAAACGCTACGACCC
>JAHDCG010000013.1:35845-74423 GCA_020629965.1 Saprospiraceae bacterium
ACCCGCGCGAAAATCGCTATTTCAACATCCTCTCGCAAGCCAAACGCTACGACCCGAAAGGCGAATACGTCAAGCACTGGCTGCCCGAGCTGGAGAGCATACCGCCGGAGCGCGTGCATCGACCCGATACGCTGAGCTTTGAAGAGCAAGGTGATTACGGCGTGAAGTTAGGAGCGCAGTACCCGAAGGCGATGGTGAATACGAAGAAGTGGGCGCGGTAGGTAAATGAAAGCGGGATTGTACAAGCAGTACAATCCCGTTTTCTGTTTATCGTTTTTCAAATCCCGATTTTTCTAATTTGCTTATGTCCGCATTGTATATGATGACGGTCACTGTGTAAAGAGTCGGACATTTGCATCCCGTAACACAATAGTCCGTATAGCATCTGTCTTTGGTGTTTATTTCGCTGAAATCATATCCTTCCGCTGTCAAACAGCGATCGAGTGCTTCTTTTGCGCGTTCCTAAAAAGCCGTTCTAAAAGAAAAGTCCGGATAATGCAAAAACAGAAGTACGAAAAAATGATTGTGTCAAATAAAAACTTTAAAATTCACGCCGCACCGGCACTGTTTTTTACGTTATGTTTGCAGACGAAATTCAGCGAAAAAAACGGACATGATTTACTCGAACGAACAACTGCAAAAATACCTGCACCACATCGACTACGCCATCGGCGAGGGGCGTTATACGCTTGCCGTTGCCTTAGCCAATCGCTGTCTGCGCGAGTCTTACGGTTCGTTTATTTCCAAAAAATTACCGGGACTGCCGAGTGATGAAAGTACCGCCGGTATTCGCCGCCGCTGCGTCATCATCGTGCGCTGGATGCGCATGTATTTTCATCGCCAACGCATTCCTTATCCCGAGCAAAGACTCCTGCTCATGACCGTGGCGACCAACGTCATGGTACTTTCTCTCCTGCACAATATGGAACAAGGCGACGACTACATGACCGATAAAGCCACCGCCGCCTACGCCCGCGAAAACCTCGACAGCATCGTGCGTTTTTTGCAGCAGTTTATGTAGAAAGATGTACGATTTTAGATGTACGATGGGTTCAAAGTGTTCTCACGGTTTTGTTGCTAAAATTATACTTCTCAAATTCTCTCCTTGATAGTCAATTTTGCGAAAGTAACCGCGAATTAGAATTTATTCCGTAATTAAAAAACTGCTGCTTGCCTCTCGTACATCGTACATCGTAATTCGTACATCCTATTTACCTTTGCGGCATGAAAAAATCCGCTTCCGCTTTCTTTCCTTTTCACAATAAATCCGCCGTGGCCGTCGCGCTGACTTTTATGGTCATGGCGATAATGTACGGCTCGTGGATAGCCCGTTTGCCCGACATCAAACTGCAGCTCGGACTCAGCGAGGGCGAAATCGGTTTTGCCCTCATCGGCTTGGCGGCGGGCAGTTTAATTGCCACGCCGCTGTCCGTTTACGTGTTGAATTTTTTCGGAACGGGTCGCTCGGTTTTTTTGGCGACTTTGGCGGTCTGTGCCGTTTTTACTTTACCCGCCTTAGCGGTAAATGCTTTGACCTTGTTTTTGCTGCTGTCTTTAGTCGGGATGTGCGACGGCATCTTAAATATTTCTATGAATGCCGCTGCGACCGCGCTCGAAAAACACGATAAAATAAATATTCTCAGTACCTGTCACGGGATGTTCAGCGTCGGTTTGGTCATCGGGCCGGCTACCTCCGGGTGGGTATCGCAGACGGGATTTTCTTTCTTTTGGCACATCGTGATTGTCGCCGCGCTGATGATAATTTTCGCTTTTTTGCTGCGTCCGCACGTGCTGCCCGTACCCGAGAGCGACACCGAAAAATCGGGTTTGACCTTTCCTTCCAAAGCCATCATCGGCCTGGGAGTTATTTGTTTGTGCTTCAACGTATGCGAAGGGGCGATTGCCGATTGGTCGGGCATTTATCTGCGCGAAAGTATCGGCAGCAGTGCCTTTATCGGCGGACTCGGTTTGGCGATTTTTTCGGTCGGTATGTCCATCGGTCGCTTTGGCGGGGATAAAATTCGCGCGCTGCTGCGCCCGGGTAAAATCTTGCTCATCGGCGGCATTGTGTCCGTTATCGGTCTGTGCATCGTCACTTTTTTATCCGTAGAAATCGCGGTTTTGGTCGGTTTTTTCATTGCCGGCTTGGGGCTGTCCGTTTCCGTGCCGGTGCTGTTCAGTCTTTCTACGCAGACGCCGGGTGTAAAAGCCAACGTCGGTTTGGCATCCGTAGCGACTTTCAGTATGGTCGGTTTTATGAGCGGGCCGCCGCTCATCGGTTTTATTGCGGAGGCAAGTGATTTACACTACGGCTTTGCTTTTACGGCGTTTTTGGCGGCGACGGGGGTGGTTTTGATTTTGTTGCGGCGGATTTGAGAACGATGTTTAAGGGTTTAGGAAGTTTAGGCGTTTAGACCCTAAAAACCCTGTTTCGTTACGTTTGCTTCATTGAGCTTCTACTTCCGGTCATTATCACAACTTCGTTTAAAAAAAAATCTAATATCTCCCCTAAATTTCCGCCAATGCCCCTTTTTACTTTATTTTCGCGTTCTTTAAATATTTAGTGCAGTGATTTGTTAGTTTCTGACAGTCAAATTGATTGCGAATTGCGAAGATTTTACGAAGTAAAATCCAAATCATAACCAATCATAAGAATCATAGAAATCAGGTTCAAAAAGAAAACTATCAAAGTTTAATAAATCGTTGCATTAGGCATCGAGTCGTACAGCAGTAACGGGCAATTTAAACGCCTAAACCCCTAAACTTTTCAACAACAAAAAAGATTCTCACCAAATTAACAACCAACATAAAATGTCAAAAATTAAATTTCTTCTTCTTCCGCTTTTCTGCTTCCTTTTATCCGCCGCACCGACCCGCGCCGGCGAAGGGATGTGGCTGCCCCAACTCCTGCAAGCCCTCAACGAAGGCGACATGCAGACGATGGGCATGAAACTCACTGCCGAGCAAATTTACAGTGTTAATCAAGGCAGTCTCAAAGATGCCATTGTGCACTTCGGCGGTTTTTGTACGGCGGAGGTCATCAGCGACCAAGGTCTGATTTTGACCAATCACCACTGCGGTTTTTCCGAAATTCAGTCGCATACCACCCTCGAAAACAACTACCTGCGCGACGGTTTTTGGGCGACGAATAAGGCGGATGAAAAAATGAACCCGGGCTTGTACGCCAAGTTCATTGTGCGCATCGACGACGTGACCAAGTCGATTTTGACGGGTACCGAACCCGGCATGACTAAAGAGGAAAGACAGTCCGTCATCGACCGCAATAAGAATAAACTGACTGCCAATTTCAAAAAAGAAAGTTATCAGGAGGTGGAAATTCGCCCGTTTTTCAAAGGCAATCAGTACTTTCAATTCATCACCGTCAGCTACCCGGATGTGCGTTTGGTAGGTGCGCCGCCGTCGAGCATCGGTAAGTTCGGAGCGGACACCGACAACTGGGAATGGCCGCGGCACACCGGAGATTTTTCTCTTTTTCGCATTTACTCGGACGAAAACGGATTGCCCGCCGAGCCGAGCGCAGACAACATTCCGTACAAGCCCAAGCACTCTTTGCCGATTTCTTTAGACGGCGTGGAAGAAGGAGATTTTACCATGGTTTTCGGCTTTCCCGGTCGCACCGACGAGTATCTGCCCGCTGCTGCCGTCGAGCAAATTATGGTTGTCACCGACCCGGCAAAAATTGCTATTCGTGACAAAGCTCTGAAAATTGTGGACGGCTACATGCGCAGCGACGAAGAAATTAAAATCAAATACGCCTCGAAATTTGCAAGCATTGCCAACGGCTGGAAAAAGTGGATAGGCGAGGTGCAGGGTTTGGAAAAGACGAATGCGCTGCAAAAGAAACGTGATTACGAAGCCGAATTTACGCGCCGCCTCCAAGAAGCAAAAAAGGAATATGACCCGCGCTACGCCGGGCTGTTGCCCGAGTTCGATAAACTCTACGCCGCCTCTGCCGCCGATGCCAAAGCCGCCGCTTACCAAAGCGAAATTACCGGTCGCAACGTCGAATTGCTGCGCGTCGCCGGTTTGATGCGCCGCCTGACGAGTGCCTACGAAAACAACGGCGAAGCGGGTTATAACAACTTCAAAGCCCGCCTGAATAACTACCTGACCGGTTTTTACAAAGACTACGTGCCTGCCGTGGACCAAGATGTTTTTGCGGCTTTAATTGAAATGTATGCTACCGATTTGGAAGGTAAATACGTTGCTCCGGAAGTGCGTACCGCCGTGACAAATGCCGGCGGCAGCTACGCGGATTATGCAAAAAATCTGTACGCTAATTCTAAATTCACATCCCAAAAAGCCGTCGCCGGTCTGCTCGCCCAAGACCCGAAAGCCGCCGTGGAAGCGATGAAAAACGACCCCGCGTATAAACTCATTTCCGCTATTCAAGACCATTACAACGCAACGACCGCACCCGCATACGATGCCTTTCAAACCCGCGTCGAAGAAATGATGCGCCTCTACATGCAAGCCCAAAAGAAGGTGTACGCCGAAAAAACTTTCTACCCGGACGCCAACAGCACCATGCGCGTCACCTACGGGCAGGTCGCCGGCTACGAGCCGCGCGATGCCGTCATTTACAAAAACAAAACCTACCTCGACGGCGTCATTGCGAAGTATGTGCCGGGCGATTACGAGTTCGATTTACCGAAAAAACTGCTCGACCTCCACGCCGCCAAAGACTACGGTCGCTACGCGGAAGTCGTTGACGGCGAAGAAAAAGTTCCCGTTTGCTTCCTCGGCAGCAACCATACGACGGGCGGCAACTCGGGCAGCCCCGCCATCGACGCCAACGGCAATCTCATCGGTCTCAACTTCGACCGCGTGTGGGAAGGCACGATGAGTGACATCAACTACGACCGCAGCATCTGCCGCAATATCATGGTCGATATTCGCTACGTCCTTTTTATCATTGACAAATATGCGGGCGCGGAGGCTTTGATTGAAGAGATGAATTTGGTGCATCCGAAGAAGGGGAAATAGTTGTCGGTTGCCCGTTGTCGGTTGCCCGCCGTGACTGACAACGGGCAACGGACAACCGACAACGAACAATTATGAAAAACAAAAGCGCAGCCCTCCTCACCATCCGCTTAATCTTAGGTTTTCTCGTACTCGCGCAGGGGTACGGGAAAATCTTTGTTTTCGGGATGAACGCCGTTTACAACAACTTTTTCGCGGCGACCTACGCGGATATACTGCCCGAATTTTTGCTGTGGGTCACCGCGTATTACACGACTTTTGTCGAGTTGATTGCCGGTATTTTGCTTGTCATCGGTTACAAAAGAGATTACGCGCTGTACGCCGTCGCTTCCGTTTTAGTCATCGTCACCTTCGGTCACGGCTTAGCGGAACCGATTTGGGATACTTCGCATGTGATGTCGCGTTTGCTTTTGACAGCGGCTTTACTATTGCTGCCGGAAGAATGGGATAGTTGGAGGTTAGACAGATGAGAATTTACGAATTACGAATTACGATTTACGAGGGGGTGAGTTTTCTGTGCTGATTTTAAACGAAAAGCAACAATTTAGATTCAATCCCAAAAATTATAAAACAACCACAACCGCGTCCATCAACCACCAACCACCAACTACCAACCATGCAAATAACCTATCCCGTCCTCCTTTACAATCTCACCGAAAACACCACGCTCGGCATTTGCGTCGGCACCGAGTACCGCGTGACGGAGCGCGACGGGCAGCGGGTGAAAGACGCTTTGAGCGATTATTTAAAGCGCAATTACAAAAAGCGGGACGATTATCGCTACTTCGATATTGCCGATTTTAAAATGAAAATGGTCGGGGTGAACGTGCGCCCCAATTACACGGACGACGACGGCAACGATTTTCCGGCTAAGAAAGAACTGCGCGTGGAGGTGCCGGTTATTTTCGGCGAGAATACCGAAAACGGGAATTATGAATGTCAAATCCCGCTGCTCGACGGGCGATTTTACTACTACGATGCGCGGCAAATGAAGGTCTTGGCGCAGCATTTTATCACGGCGCAACTCAATCGGATGTCGCCCGACGAGGTGTATCGGCTGATGGGCTACGGTACGCCCCGGTTGGAAAAGGTAACTTTGAAAATTAACGAAAATCGAGAAATCAAAGGCTGGGGCGGAGAGGCGAAGCAGGATTTTCCGCAGTTAAATCGGCTGTGCGAGGAGATGCCTTTGGCAAAGTCCGACCGGCGCAAACGTACCGCACTGCCGCAGACCGCTTGGGAATTAAAAGACAAAGTCACGGAACTCTACGAGGCGGCAATTTTGAAAAATGCCAACGTGCTGCTCGTCGGAAAAAGGGGCAGCGGGAAGTCGGCGATTTTACAGCAATTTGCCCGCATTATCGCCGCCGACAAAAAAACAAATAACGAAGGCAAAACGCTGTACCGCATGCTGCCGCAGCGGTTGACCTACGGCGCGAAGTACCTCGGCGAGTGGCAGGAAGCCGCCGACGGACTCATCCGAGATTTGCAAAATGCCGACGGGCTGCTGTGGATTCCGGACATCGTGCGGCTGTTGCAGACGGGCGACAACCGACCCGAAACGGGCGCGGCGGCTTACTTGCAGCCGTTTATCAGAGAAGGAAAAATGCAGGTTATCGGGGAGATTACGCCGGAAGAACTTGACGGAATGCGCCGCCTGTTACCGGGTTTTGCGGAGAGTTTTCAAATACTGAATTTAGGAGAAATGCCCGAAACCAAAGTTTTCGGTATTCTGCATAAACTCGCGGAATTTTTCGATAAAAATCAAAAAGTTACCGTCACACAACCCGCACTACAGACCGGCTATCGGCTGCTCAAGCGGTATTTTCCTTACGAAAGTTTTCCCGGGAAAGGCATCAAATTCTTCGGTCGCTTAGTCGATATTGCCGTTGCCGAAAACCGCAAACGTATCACAAAAGACCGCGTTATCGACCTTTTTACGGAGCAAACGGGACTGCCCGAGCTGTTTTTGCGCGACGAAATACCGCTGCAAAAAGAGCAACTGCGCAGCGATTTTAATGCACAAATCATCGGTCAGCCCGCCGCCGTCGAAAAAATCAGCAACATCATCCAAATCTTTAAAGCGGGTCTGAATAATCCGTACAAACCCATTGCGGTGCTGCTGTTTGCCGGACCGACGGGCGTGGGAAAAACCGCCACCGCCCGCGTACTTTCCGAGTTTTTTTTCGGGCAAAAGAAAGACCGTCGGCGCGGACAAAACCCGCTGGTGCGCATCGACATGAGCGAGTATCGGCATCCGATGCAAATCACCAATTTTTTGGGAGACGGCAACCGACCCGGAGCATTGGTACACGCCGTGCGCCGAAGACCGTTTTCGGTGGTGCTGCTCGATGAAATCGAAAAAGCCGCCGACAACATTTTCGATGCGCTGCTGACCGTACTCGACGAGGGCGTGATGACGGATAATCTCGGTCGCAAAACCAATTTTCGCAACACTGTTATCATCATGACGAGCAACGTCGGGGCAACAACTCGCCAAGCCGTCGGTTTTTCGGAAACGCTGCAAACCGGACAAAAGTACGATGCCGCCCTGCGCAAGCAATTCAAACCCGAATTTCTCAACCGCCTCGACGCCGTCGTGACTTTCAATAATCTGCGCCGTGCCGACATCGAAAAAATTACGCGTAAAGAATTGGAAGCCCTGCAAAAGCGCGAAGGATTTCAAAAACGCAGTCTGACTCTGACCTTTTCGGAGGCATTGATTGCACACATCGCCGACACGGGCTTCGACGAAAAATACGGCGCAAGACCTCTGCAACGGGCTGTGGAACAGGAGGTTATGCAGAAGGTGGCATTGTGGTTGGCGGAAAATGAAGTGAACGGGGGAGGTTTGGAATTGGATTGGAAGGAGGGTTTGCAGATCAAAAAATCGACATAAAAATCCCGTGTCGCGGCAACGGTCAGTTGGTGGTTGCGACGTCTGCCGCAAAACAAAAAAGCAGGCTTCTTACCGAAAAGTAAGAAGCCTGCTTTTTTTACCCGAACCGTAGCATCGACTTTAGTCGATAAGCTAAGAGTTGGTTGATAGTTGGAAGTTGATGGACGGCTGCTGTGAAAGAGATAGGGGAATGAAGCAAATTTAGCGAGCTAAAAAGAAAAAAATCCGCCCAAATCCGCCTTATCCGCATTGTCCGCCTATCAATCAGAGCCACACGCAACAACTACCGCAAAATCACCACCTTCCGCATTCCCGCCAAATCAGCCTGCGCCGCGCGTACCGTATAAGTCCCCGCCGGCAAAGCCAAATCGCTCACCCGGTGCTGCAAAATTTCGCCGCTTTTTACCGCTTCTTCCGCGTACAGCAACTGCCCGACGACATTGTAAATCTCAATCAGCAAACCCCCGCGCAGCTCATTTTCAATCTCCACCGTAAAGCCGCCCGCCGTCGGGTTCGGGTAAATGACAAAAGCCAAATTGCCCTCGACAACTTCCAAATCGTCGATAATAATCATCACCTCCGCCGTTTGCGTACAACCGTTGGCGTCCTGTACCGTGACCGTATATTCGCCCTCTTCCAAATTTGCAAACAGACCCGAATCTTGGAAATTTTCGCCGTCGATGCTGTAAAAGTAAGGCGCAGTACCGCCCTCTGCAACGGCTTCGATGGAGTTGGCATCGGTACTGCCCGATAAAATCAAAATCTCCGGCTCGCCGATAATGACGGGTTCGGTAGCAAAAGTAAAGCCTTCGCCGTCCGTCACCGTTGGGTGATAAGTGCCCGCCGGCAAGTTGATAAATTGTCCGAAACCCTGAAAGTTTTCGCCGTCGATGGAATAAGAATACGGCAAACTACCGCCCGTAACCGATACCGAAATAATACCGGTCGAGTCGCCGTGACATTCCGTAAATTCCGAAAAAGTTACCGTCGCATTCAAATCACTAAAGGCAATCGTCACTTCCGTCTGGATGAGGCACCCGTTCACATCTGCAATCGACACGAGATAATCGCCGTTTGCCAAATTCATAAATACATTTTCCGTCTGAAAATTCACGCCGTCAATGCTGTATGTGTAGGGCGCAGTACCGCCCGCCGCGTCGATTTCCAAGCTGTTTTCGTCAACCGTCGTCGTCGCTGAAAGCAAAGTCGGATTTTCCAAAACCACCGTTTCCGTCTGCGTCGTCAAGCCCGTCGCATCCTGTACCGTGACCGTGTAAGTGCCCGCGCTCAAATTCTCAAAAACGTTGCTTTCCTGAAAATTTTCGCCGTCCAAACTGTACAGATAAGGTGCCGTGCCGCCCTCCGTAGTGACCGTGATTACCCCGTCGTTTCCGTCAAAACAAGACACCTCCGACACGCTGCCGACCGCCGCAATAATCGCATCTACCGCGACGATGCCGGTGACGAATGTCGTGCAGCCGTTCGCGTCTTGTATTCCAAACTCATATACGCCGTTCGGCAAATTAGTAAAGACATTTTGCTCCGCAAATGCGCCGCCGTCGATGTTGAAAAGATAAGGAGCGACACCGCCTTCCGCGCTCAAAGTTATCGTGCTGACATCGGTCATACTCGTACCGAGAAGTTCCGTCGGCTGCCCGATGACGACCGCTTCCGTGGTGAAAGTCAACCCGTCATTATCCAAGATCGTCACCGAGTATGCCCCCGCCGCTAAGCCGGTAAACTCGCTGCCCGTCTGATAAGTCGCCCCGCCGTTGATGCTGTATTGATAAGGTTCCGCGCCGCCCGTAACCGTCGCTGTGACTGCGCCCGTTGCCTCGCCGAAGCAAAGAATTTCTGCGGAAACGGTCGCTGCGCCGCTCATGTTATTGACCAAAACCGTTGCATTGGTCGTCGTCATACAGCCGTTTGCGTCTTGCACGGTGATGGTGTAATCGCCGTTTTGCAGATTTTCAAACACATTGCTCGCCTGAAAATTCACGCCGTCGATGCTGTAGGTCAAATCGCCCGTGCCGCCGCTTGCCGTCACCGAAATTTCATTTTCAGCAACCGAAGCACTCGCCGAAATCGCCGTCGGGTTCGTCACCGTCACCGCGTTCGTTTCTGCCGTAAAGCCGTCGTTGTCTTGCACCAAAACAGCGTAGCTGCCCGCGCTTAAACCCTCAAAAACATTGCTGTTTTGAAAATTCGCCCCGCCGTCGATGCTGTACGTGAAAGGAGCACTGCCGCCCGCCGTGTTGACCGTAATCGAGCCGTCGTTGGCGTCGAAGCAGGAAATATTTGTCGCCGTCGCCGAGGCGGAAAGGGTGTTGACGGCGACGGTTGCATTTGTCGTTGTTTGACAGCCGTTTGCGTCTTGAATGGTAATCACATAATCGCCGTTTTGCAGATTCGTAAACACATTGCTCGCCTGAAAATTCACGCCGTCGATGCTGTAAGTTAAATCGCCCGTGCCGCCGCTTGCCGTCACCGAAATTTCATTTTCAGCAACCGAAGCACTCGCCGAAATCGCCGTCGGGTTCGTCACCGTCACCGCGTTCGTTTCTGCCGTAAAGCCGTCGTTGTCTTGCACCAAAACAGCGTAGCTGCCCGCGCTTAAACCCTCAAAAACATTGCTGTTTTGAAAATTCGCCCCGCCGTCGATGCTGTACGTGAAAGGAGCACTGCCGCCCGCCGTGTTGACCGTAATCGAGCCGTCGTTGGCGTCGAAGCAGGAAATATTTGTCGCCGTCGCCGAGGCGGAAAGGGTATTGACCGCGACGGTTGCGTTTGTCGTTGTCTGACAACCGTTTGCGTCTTGAATTGTGATGACGTAATCGCCGTTTTCTAAATCGGAAAAGACATTGCTGTTTTGGAAATTCACGCCGTCGATGCTGTACATCAAATCGCCCGTGCCGCCGCTTGCCGTCACCGAAATTTCATTTTCAGCAACCGAAGCACTCGCCGAAATCGCCGTCGGGTTCGTCACCGTCACCGCGTTCGTTTCTGCCGTAAAGCCGTCGTTGTCTTGCACCAAAACAGCGTAGCTGCCCGCGCTTAAACCCTCAAAAACATTGCTGTTTTGAAAATTCGCCCCGCCGTCGATGCTGTACGTGAAAGGAGCACTGCCGCCCGCCGTGTTGACCGTAATCGAGCCGTCGTTGGCGTCGAAGCAGGAAATATTTGTCGCCGTCGCCGAGGCGGAAAGGGTATTGACCGCGACGGTTGCGTTTGTCGTTGTCTGACAACCGTTTGCGTCTTGAATTGTGATGACGTAATCGCCGTTTTCTAAATCGGAAAAGACATTGCCGTTTTGAAAATTGCTGCCGTCGATGCTATACGTCAAATTACCCGTACCGCCGCCGGCACTGACGATAATTTGGCTTTGATTGACATTTGCATTTGCAAAAATTTGTGCGGGCTGAGTGACGCTGACCTGATTGGTAAACGCCGAAAAGCCCTGCGCATCCTGCACAACGGGCTGATAACTGCCGGGTGCAAGACCCGTAAAGACATCGCTCGTCTGAAAATTCATGCCGTCCAAACTGAACTGATACGGAGCCGTGCCGCCGCTGACAAAAACGGTAACCGTGCCGTCGTTTTGCCCGAAACAATTTATGTCGGTCGCCGTCGCCGAAACCGCCAAAGTATTGACCGCAATCGTCACCGTTTCCGACGTAATACAGTTATTGTCATCTTTGACAAAAACGGTGTATGTGCCGTTGTCTAAGTCGGAAAAAACGTTGCTCGTTTGGTAAGAAAAACCGTTGATGCTGTACGTTAAGTTGCCCGTACCGCCGCTGCCGAATGCCGTAATTTCATTTTCATCGACCGTCACGGAAAGACCGAGTTGTGCGGGATTTGTCAGCGTAATCGTCTGTGTGGTTTGTGAAAATCCGTCGTTGTCTGTTGCGGTAACTTCGTAAGTGCCGGGCGACAGATTTTGGAAAATGTTATTGTTTTGCGCCGCGCCGCCGTTGAGACTGTAGGTGTAAGGTGCGTTACCGCCGCTCGCCGTGACTGTAATGCTGCCGTCGTTTTCGCCGAAACAGGAAATCGCCTCGAATTGCGCCGAAACGACCACATTATTCACCGCAATCGTGAAATTATCGGTCGTGGTGCAGCCGTTCGCGTCTTGCGTCGTGACGGTGTAACTGCCGTTGGTTAAGTCCGTAAAGGTGCTACCGCTTTGAAAATTATTGCCGTCTAAGCTGTATGTGTAGCCCGGGGTGCCGCCGTTCGCGTTGACGGTGACTTCGTTTTCATCGACCGTTGCGACGGCATTCAATGCGGAAGGCTGCGTGACCGTCAGACCCGAAACCGTAGTCGATTGTCCCGCATTATCCGTAATCGTCACCGTGTAAGTGCCGGCGGAAAGATTTTGCAGCAGTGCGGAATTTTGAAAATTCACGCCGTCTGTGCTGTACATATACGGCGGAGTGCCGCCCCCGGGCGTGACCTGTATCGCGCCCTCGGCATCGCCCGCGCAGGGGTTATTTTGGGTCACGGTCGCCGTTGCCGTCAGGGCGGGAACGCTTGCCTCGAAGCACATTTGTAAGTTCCACGCTTGCAGCGTACCGCCGTCTTGGTTGAGATTATCGGTGACGGTCAAAGTCCAATTTCCCGCGCCGCCGCTGCCGTTGAATGCGGAAAGCGGATTGAGCGGTTGGTAGCTTTGTCCGTCGGTCGCCGGGCAGGGAATATCGCCGTAGGTATTGGCAGCTTGGTCGTCGAAGCCGATGGACATATCGTCTTCATTGCCGCATATATCGTCGAGCAACTGCACCTGCTGACCCGTCGGCGAGGTGAGCGTAATCGTCAAATCGTTAATCCAGGTGTGCGTCAATTCCAAGCCGGTGACATTGACATCCGTGATGTCGTCGGTGTTGCTGATATTGAGGGTGGAATTGGTATTTGTGCCGGCATTCGGACCGATGCTGAGACCCAAATTTTGGGCGGACATCGACACGCAGGAAATATTCGCCGTGGTAAACGACCAGGTCTGACCGAACGGACTGTTGCCGCAGACACTGCTCGCACTCACGCGCCAATAGTAAGTTGTCAGCGCATCGCCGGTCATTTGACTCGCATAAGTGCCGCCGGTGACGAGGGCGGTTTCGATGATATTGTTAAAATCGGGGTCGGTCGCTACTTCTACCGTGTAATCGACGCCGGGGGAGGCGTTCCACGTCAAGCCGGGGAAGGGCGCGACGTTGCTTTCGGCATTGCCGGGCAAAAGGTAAGAGGGCGCGGAACCCGCGCCGGGCAGAATGTCGATCGTCAGGGTGTTGGTCGCCGAATTGCCGCCGCCGCTGCCCGTCACCGTGAAGGAGTAAGAGCCGCTCGACACCGCGCCGGTATTGCCGATAGTGAGCGTTACCGTGCCGCCGGGCGAAACGTTATTCGAACTGAACGAAGAAGTCAAACCGCCGGGCAAACCGCTCGTGCTCAAATTGACATTCGAGGTAAAGGCATCGCTGACCGTCAGAGAGTAAGTCGCCGACTGCGGCGCACAAACAGACTGCGAACTCGGATCGGCAATGACGGAAAAATCACAGTTGTTCGCGTAGTAGCCGTCATTGACTAAGGCCCCGGTGCCGTTGGGGTCTAACCAATCGCTGAGGCGTGTCGCCGGAGTGCCGCCGCCCGTCCAACTGACCGCCGTGGAGCCGTACCAATCGCTTAAATTATTGCCGCAGGCCGCGCCGCCGCCGTGCAACTGACCGATGACGCGCTCGTTTTGGTCGAAAAGCGGAGAGCCGGAAGACCCGCCCTCGGTGGTGCCGGTATCCCAATCGACGACGCGCACGTGGGTGTAATTATTCGTCGGATTGCTGCTGCCGTAGGTGGTAAATTGCGTCGGGTCGTTTTCAAAAGAAATCCGCTTTTCGTCGGTGCTCGGGTGGTGTACCGCAATCGCGCTCGACGGCTGTGCGCCTGAAGCATCGTAGCCCGCAAAGTAAGCGTTGGCGGTAGCGGAAACGGGGTCATCCAACTCGGTCAAAGTAAAATCGGAAGCGCCGTTGCCCGCACGGAAAATCGCGCCGGTGTTAAAGTCTGCGAGCGAGCCGTCGCCGTTTTGTCCGCTTGCCGCGCTGCCGGGTTGGCGACAGGCGGAGTTGAAAAAATTCCAATAAGTGACCAAAGACGCGGCGTTGCCGGAGTTGATGCCGCAGTGGTCGGCGGTCATAAAATAAGGCGTGCAATCTTGGTTGGCATTTGAAATCAAAAAACCCGTACAAAAAGTGCCGCCGCCGGTGCTGATAACCGCCACGGACTGAATGATGTCGCGGTGCGGGTCCACGATGCCCCAACCGTCGGCTGCGCCGCATATTACGTCGAGGTTGCAGGAGCCGGAGAGCAGTGCGCCCGCGCTGAATTTTTGGAAAGCGTGATTGACGAAGGCGAGTTCGAGTTGCAGGTTTTGGTAGGCGGACTGCGGAATTTGGACTTCGATGACGATTTCGTCGCTTTGCAGATTGGGTGTCCACAGTTGTTCATGTTCTTCGTTGTCGGCGGGGGTGAAGGGACCGTACACTTCCGCGTAGTCGGCGGTGTAGAGGAAGAGTTTTCCGCCGCGCGGCATGAGGTATTTGGTGAAGCCGAGGTTAATCGCTTCCGCGCCGGCGGATTTAATTTTGAGTCGCCACACGGCGTTATTTTCGTCGGGAAATTCCCATGAGCCGGAATTGAAAGGCGTAATATCGACGGGCAGATTGACCGCGTATTTGGGCGCACGACCGGGGGCGCGGGCGGCTTCTTCGGCGGACATTAAAGCGGCGTTGTCTTGTGCGGGCAAGGTGAATGCCGCCAAACGTTTAACGGAAGTCAGTCCTTGCGCAAGGCGTTGGTCGGATTGAGCGAAAGCGAGCGCGGAGATGCCGAAAATCAATAAAATCAGTACGAAAATCTTTTGCATGAATGACGGATTGGGTCAGTACGGCGCGGAAGTTTTTTGCCCGTGCGGCGATTGACCGGTGAGAGAAAGTAATTTGATGATAAAGACGGTGATTTTTAGGCGAAATAAAAACATCAGGCGGTTTGAAAAAGACAGGTAAATCGGGTGTTGAATAAAAAGACGGGCGGATATTTTTAGGCGAGTTTTAATGTTTGTACAAAGAAGAGAAAAAAAGTCAGGACGACAAAACGAGAGGGCATTATTTTGTCGGAAGTGTATGAGTAAAAAATTCTTCATGAAGGTAAAATGTCCTCAATCCTGCATGAAATCGCGTTTTACCGCCGGATTAACATTTACTTGAATATCAGTTATTCGAGGCTCTTGTTTATCCGACGAAGAGCGAAATGTTTTGAAATGATGATTAGATATTACAGGAATTTTGTTGCAAAAAATCAAGTGTCCGAATTTTCGCAAGTCAATCCGTGAATAACCGTCAAAAGTAAAAACCAAGTCTGTGAAACCTGTGTTTTATTGTGGACAGGCAAATTATCGAACACGATTTTCTGGTTTTAGTGACTATAAAATGTATGTGAAAGTAAATTCTCGATATTCAAAATACGAAGCGAGAAAAGTTCTGAAATAAAGTAAAAATACGAATTCGGCAAAAACTTAACGGAATCGGAAATTTCGACAAAGATTTGATTAAAAATTTCGGATTACTTTTCGGAAACTAAGTATGAAATCATAAATTTGCAACGTAAGATTTTAACACTACACTCTAAAATCTACAGCC
The DNA here is from genome assembly GCA_020629965.1 of Saprospiraceae bacterium. Taxonomy (GTDB): domain Bacteria; phylum Bacteroidota; class Bacteroidia; order Chitinophagales; family Saprospiraceae; genus JAHDCG01. The sequence goes on from JAHDCG010000013.1 coordinate 51,437, forward strand.
GCGAAAGGAGGCTGTATTCTCGAAGTATCAAAGGGTTTCTCTGCGATACGGAGGAGTATAGAGTTCCTATCGCAGAGAAGCCTGCCGATCATATCGGCGGGCTTTCATTATTTTGGCTCCTATCGTAAAAAAAACTTTCTCTCTTCTTCCCGCTATCGAAAACTAACGGATATTTGCGGCGTTTCCTTAGCCTTGTTTAGTTGTTTAGGCGTTTATAATCGTTTAGTTGCGGCAGGCGTTTTAAACGATTAAACGCCTAAACTTTTAAACAACAAAAATTCGTAATCTTCAATCCTGTTTATGAAAGTTTTCAAATTCGGCGGTGCCTCCGTCCGCGATACCGAAAGAATCAAAAATACCGCTTCCATTTTGCAGCGTTTTCGTGACGAAAGCCTGCTGATTGTCGTTTCCGCTATCGGCAAAACCACCAACGCCCTCGAAGAAGTCACCCAAGCCTATTTTAAGCAAACGGGCGACGCGATGCAGCGCATGGAAGCCGTCAAACAGGAGCATTATCGCTTGATGGCAGAGCTTTTCGGTACGGAAAATCATCCCGTTTTTGCCGAAGTCAACGATATTTTTGTGGAAGCGGATTGGGTCTTGGAGGTCGAGCCGGAAGACAGCTACGATTATATCTACGACCAAATTGTCAGCCTCGGCGAGTTGGTTTCTTCCAAGATTTTAGCCGCTTATTTAAGAGAACAAAAACTGCCGACGCAGTGGCTCGACGCCCGTGACGTCATCCTGACCGACGACATCTACCGCGAGGGCTGGGTGCAATGGGAAGAGACGCAAAATCGCGCCGACCGCATCGCCAAACCGATGACGGAGCAGGGCGGATTTACGGTCACGCAGGGCTTTATCGGCAGCACTTCCGAAAACAACACGACCACCCTCGGGCGCGAAGGTTCGGATTACACCGCCGCCATTTTTTCGTACTGTCTGAATGCGGAAAGTATGTCGATTTGGAAAGACGTACCGGGCGTACTCACCGCCGACCCGCGCCTCTTCGAGAACGTCACTAAGCTCGATGAACTTTCGTACCGCGAGGCCATCGAAATGACCTATTACGGCGCAAAAGTTATCCACCCAAAAACCATCAAACCCCTGCAAAACAAGAGCATCCCGCTCTACGTCAAGTCTTTCATCGAACCCGACGGCAGCGGCACTAAAATCTCTTCGGAAACGGAAGACAACTACCCGCCGATGGTCGCCATCGAAGGTAATCAGGCACTGCTCAACATCGCTACCCGCGATTTTTCTTTCGTCGCCGAGCAGCACATCAGCGATATTTTCAACCAAATCACGGCACACCGTCTGCACGTCAATTTGATGCAAAATTCCGCCATCAGTTTCCGCATCTGCGTCACCGACTCGGACGATAAAGTAAAGGACTTCGCCAAAGCCATCGAAGACACTTTCAAAGTCCGCATCGAACCCGATTTGGAACTTATCACAGTGCGCCACTACAACAAAATGACGCTCGACGAACTGCGCGCGGATAAGGTCATTTTGACGGAAAATCGAATGCGGAACACGGTGCAAATGGTGGCGAAGAAGGTGCCGCCGATTAGGCGCAAAGCGGTGGACGGTTGATGGTGGAACGGCGGACGGGGGGAACTTTCTCCGCGCTTGAGTTCACGGTAAATTTCGAGGTTTTCTCTTCCTCTCATTTTGATGAAAACGGAATTTTGAGTTTCCCTTTTTTTGAAACCGAATTCAAATCCAAAACGAATTTTAATTTTGAAAATATGCTCTCCCCGCTCCGGGGTCGGGGGCTTTCATTACGGCTCTCTCTTTCGTCTCCAAAACCCCTAACCTCCCGACAGAAGTGAAGTACGGGACAGGCCGGAGCGGGGAACTTTCTCCGCGCTCGGGGTCACGGTAAATCTCGAAATTGTCTCTTTCTCTCACTTCCGACAAAAACAGAATTTCGAGCTTCCCCTTTTTTGAAATCGAATTCAAATCAAAAACGAATTTTAGTTTAAAAAATATGCCCTCCCCGCTCCGGGGCAGGGGGTCTTCATTACGGCTCTTACCCCAACTGCTCAACCCCCCAACCTCTACAAACTAATTAAATTCGCAAACAAGCGATACGCCCCCGGTACTCCCGCCGGCAGCTCCCGAAACCATGAATAACCCGAGTAAACGTAATTTCCTTCGCCGTATTTAGCGACCAAAAGACCGCCGTCGCGTGCCGGTTCATCCTTGTCGTTTGCCGAGAGGATGGCCGTGAAATTTTCCGTGTCCCACTCATTCGGGAAGTACAGACCGCGCTCCTGCACCCAACCGTCGAAATCGGCGGGCGTGATTTTGTTCGGCGTATTCAATACCGGGTGCTCGGGGGCGAGAAAACGGATTTCCGCAAGCTCGTCGCTGACCCGGTCGCGGGAGAGTTTCATGGGGTAGGGGGCGAGTTCTTCGGCGGGAATTTTAAGGCGGTGACGGGTGTTGTATTGAATGATGAGATTGCCGCCCTGCTTGACGTATTCCAACAGTTTCGGCTGCTGAAATTGAATGCGTTCGTTGACATTGTAGGCGCGAATGCCCGTGACGACGGCTTGATATTGCTTGAGATTTTCGGGCGTCAGGTCTGCATCTTCCAAAATATCGACTTCGTAACCCATTGCTTGCAGGGCTTCCGGGATTTTGTCGCCCGCGCCCGCGAGGTAGCCGACTTTTGCGCCCGCTTTGCGAATATCGACTTTTACGATTTTACTTTCCGCATTGCGCAGCACCGTTTGCGTCGGAATGTGCGGGTACTCGATAATATTCATTTCGCGCGTGTAAAATTCATTGCCGACTTTGACGAGCGGGCTGATTTTGCCTTCGCTTTGCGCCGTCGGCGGGTAAATTGTGAAGCTGACTTTGATTTCTTCGCCTTTGCGTTGTGCCGAAAATTTGCTTTCCTGCGGTTCGATGCGCCAGTCGTCCGGGTGCGCTAAAGTCACCGTGCCGTCGAGTTCATCGGTGTTGGCGCGGACGACGACTTCCACCGTTTGCGGCTTGTCATCGGCGAAAACATAGACGTCTTCCGCGATGCCGGCGGTGACGGGCGGTACGATTTCCAAGGGGCGGTAAAATTCGCCTTTTTCGGGGTCGGTGGCTTTGTAAACGACGTCGGTGGTGAGGGTCAGCGGGCTGCCGTTGATTTTAAATTGCCACTCGACCTTAATCGGGCGCGGTGTTTCGGGTTTGCCGCGCATCAACTGATTTTCAACGGTGTAGGTGCCGTATTCGTGTGCTTGGTTGAGCCAATACGGGCCCGTAAAATCCGCGTTTTCGGGCACGGTCGTCGTCTTGTAAAATTTATTTTGCGTGTTCAATTCCAAAGTCATATTGACCGTCGAGTCGGCGTTGAAAGGCAGGTAATTGACTTTTTCCAACACGACTTGACCGGGGTTGCGCTGCGTGACTTCCATGGTCAATTCGATACTTTCACCCGGCGTTTTGCTGTAATCATCGGCGGTGGCTTCGACGAAGAGACCGAGGCAGGCGACGATAATTTCTTTGACGGCATCGCCTTTGCGTTTGGTGTAAAATCCTTCCGGCAGTTTTTTAATCAGAGCATAAGCCCGCATCAAATCGGGGACGGAGGCGGCGGGATTGCGGTTGTTAAATTCGCGCTGCACTTTCGCCAAAATATCGCCGACGGGCGCACCGCCCGGCACGCGTGACCAAGTCGTATTGATGCCTGCGAAAAGGTCATCGTTGACGGCGGGTTTTTCGCCTTTTAAAAATTCAAAATACTCGACATCCGAGCCGCGCGACAGGGTTCTGCCCATGCCTTGACAGACGTGCTGTGAGCGGGAAATCGCGGCGACTTCTCCGTTGGAATAGCCCATATTCGGGTAATAGACGCCGACATCGACCGCGCTGAGATTGGTTTTGTCCGCTTCCGCAAATTTTTCGCGGCTGCCGTAAAACCACCACGAGGTGTTGTGAAACAGGCGTTTGGGTTGCCACGGCCGGACGTATTTCAGTTGCTCGGGATAAGCATTTTTGTCGCCGAATTTTTCAAAATTTTCGTAAGAAAGCACCGCCGAGGAGGTATGATGCCCGTGCGTTTTGCCCGCCGAGTCGTGCGCGAAGCGGTTGATAATGATGTCGGGCTGCCAATTTCTGACCACCCACACGAGGTCGGAAGTCACTTTTTCGCGGTCCCAAATCGCCAAAGTTTCGTCCGGGTGTTTGGAAAAGCCGAAGTCATTGGCGCGGCTGAAAAATTGATTGCCGCCGTCCACGCGTCGTGCTGCCAAGAGTTCTTGGGTGCGGAGTACACCGAGCAATTCGCCGAGTTCATTGCCGATGAGATTTTGTCCGCCGTCGCCGCGTGTCAGCGAAAGGTAGGCGGTTTCGGCCTTGATTTCATTTGACAAATAAGAAATAACACTCGTATTTTCGTCGTCGGGATGCGCCGCGACGTAGAGTGCCGAACCCAAAAATTGCGCTTTTTGAATGGCGGAATAAATATCGTCGGAAGACATGCGCTTGGGGGCTTGCGCCTGCACGGTTTGCAGAAAAAGCAGCAGAACGAGAGAGAAAATATATTTTGACATTGGTTGTTTTTACGGTGGACGGTGAAAGGGTGGACGGTGGACGGACGGCTGTCATTTGCGGTCGCGTCATCGACATCTTCCGTTTTCTGAATTTATTATTTTTAAAAAAATGAGAACAAAGATAGAAATGTGTCGAAAGTAAGATAGTTTTGCGGACAACAAATATTAGAGTTTTTGTGGATGGCTTTTTTTGTTGAAGCTGATGGTTATGCGGGAAAGTCTAACGTCTAATATCTAACGTCTAAAATCTCACACAGTCCATGAAAAATCTGCTTTTCTTTTCCGCCCTCACCTTCCTCCTTTTCTCCTGTAAAAATGACAAAAAAGAACCCGTCGCTTTGACGCAAATTAACGGCGAGACGATGGGAACTTATTACAAAGTCACGGTGCGCGACAGTCTGCAACGCAATTTTAAGCCGGCTATCGACAGCGTGTTGATTGCCGTAAATAAGGAAGTAAATACCTACGACTCGACTTCGACGATTTCGATTTTCAATCGCCTGCCGGACAGTTTGGATTTGCAAAACAACGTCTTTTCGGGCGAAGCCAAAGCGGCGAACAATAACAAACATTTTATCACTAACCTCTTGGCAGCCAAGCAGGTACACGCGGAAACGGACGGCGATTTTGACCCGACGGTGATGCCTTTGGTGAATTATTGGGGCTTTGGCTACACACCGAAAAAAGCTGTGGTACAGGCGGACTCCGTGAAAATCGACTCGCTGATGCAGATGGTAGGTTTTGATAAAATTATCTTCCGGCAGGACGAAGAAGCGGTCATCGGTAAGACCCGGCAGGGCGTGATGTTAGACTTCAGTGCGTTGGCAAAAGGCTACGGCGTAGATGCGGTCGCGCGTTATTTGTCGCGGCAAAATCTAACGGACTATTACGTGGAAATCGGCGGCGAAAGCTACGCGCAGGGTAACGGCAGCACGGGCAACGGCTGGACGGTAGCGGTCGCCGTACCGCAGGCAGGCAAAGCGATGACGGACGCGGCGCAGATTATACGACTGAAAAATCAGGCGATTGCCACCTCGGGAAATTACATTAACTTTTACGAAGTTGACGGCAAAAAATACGCGCACACCATCAATCCGAAAACGGGCTATCCGGAAGCAAATACACTGCTTTCCGCCTCGATTTTCACGGACGAGTGCATGATGAGCGATGCCTACGCGACGGCCTGCATGGTAATGGGCTTGGAGAAAGCGAAAGCCCTTTTGGAGAAGCTGCCGGGAGTGGAAGGTCTGCTGATTTACAGCGATGCGGCGGGGGAGTTGCAGACGTATGTGACAAAGGGGGCGCAGGGAATGGTGGTGGAGTGATGTACGATGTACGATGTACGATTTACGATGTACGAATTACGATTGCTTGGGGTTAGGGAGTTACTTTGGGTTTTGGTTTCTATTGTTTGAGGTCTTTTATCGCGCGTTTCTTTGAGAGAGGACATTGTAATGTAGTTTTTCTTGAACCTCAAAAAAGCTACTCCTTCCGTAGAGACGTTGCACTGCGACGTCTGCCCCGGAGCGTGTTATGAAATCAAAAATACAACCGCTGTTTTGTGTTGAACCCCGTTTTATCCTTGGCAAATTGGTTTTTTCACGGCAAGACGTCCCGGTGGTACGTCTCTACGGAGTAAAATTCAATTTGCTGTTTTGATGTCATCAAGCAACTGTCCCTGCGTAGAGACGTTGCACTGCGACGTCTTACCATGAAAAAACGGAAATGTTTGTTCCTTTTGATCATATATCTCTGCGAGAAAACCGAAACAAAATTCAAAAAAACCGACATTTTACTCTACATTCGCCTTTCATTTTTAAACAAAACAAAACCATGAAAAATATACTGTTTGTTCTCGCTCTCATCCTCAGCCTGTCCGCGTGCAGCGACACCGAAACCGCTACGGAAACTCCTCAACAACCCAACCCCTCAACCTCTGAACCCGTCACCGGTAAAGACCAAAAACTCACCGCCGTGCACGCCGCAGAGACCATCGTTATTGACGGAAAAGCGGACGAGGCCGTGTGGCAAAAGGCGGAATGGCAGCCCCTCGATAATCTTTGGGTCGGTGAAATGCCCGACGCGGATGACTTTCAGGGGAAATTCAAAACCGCCTGGACGGAAGATTTTCTTTATGTCCTCGCCGAAATACAGGACGACACCTTAGTCGATATCGAACCCGACGGACTGCTTAACTATTGGGACGACGACTGTCTCGAAATTTTTGTCGATGCCGACGCTTCGGGCGGTGACCACACATACAGCCACAATGCTTTTGCCTATCACCTGTCGCTCGACGGCAAGGCGGTGGACATCAACCCGGACAGCGTTTTTACTTATTACAACGACCACGTCAAACAAGCCCGCACCCAAAACGGAAAGACTTCGGTGTGGGAAGTCGCCGTCAAAATCTACGACGAAAAATACCGCGACGGTGCAATAAATGCGCCGAATAAACTCGCAGCGGGCGGAAAAATGGGTTTTGCCTTGGCTTATTGCGATAACGATTACAGCAAGGAACGTGAGCATTTTATGGGGTCGGTTTTCATTCCGGGCGAGGATAAGAACAAAGGCTGGATTGATGCGGGGGTGTTTGGGGAGTTGCGTTTCGGGGAATAAGCAGGTTGTTTACGCTGTTTGAGGGTTTAGCGTCTCACGCACTTAAACCCTTAAACGCCTAAACTTTTAAACACAAAAAAAAACAATCATGAAAAACCAACTACTCGACGACAACCTTTTCAACGGCAACACCCCGCAACTCGACGCGGCGACGGTCAAAAAAATCAATTTGCTGAAAATCGAGGTCAACGATAACATCAAAAAGGTACAGTATGCGCGTTATGTTTTTGTCGGTCTGTGTTTGCTTGCCGTAGTGGGCATGATTATCGGCATCGGAACCAACGAATACGGTCTCAAACCCGCGTGGATTGTAGGCGAAGCGGTGATTATGATAATTTTGTACGGCACCTGCGGGGCACTGTTGCCGCGCAAACCGATGTTGTGGATAGGAGTCGGATTAGCGATTTACATCTTATTTCATCTCTTGGTTTTTATTGCGATGCCGGCGTCGATAGTGCAGGGCTTTTTGATAAAAATCGTTGTTTTGGCGGGTCTGATTTCGGGCTTGGTTGCCGCCGGTAAGTTGAAGAAAGATTTACGGGAATTGAGAATGCTCGGTGTACCGGAACGGGAAATCAAACGGGCGCAAGATTTGGAGAAAATGGTGCGGACGCGTGTGCCTGTATAGAGGTTTTTCCGGTTTTTTCGGCATTTAAACCCTTTGAGACACAATCGCTATCGCTCAACAAACTATCAGCCGCCGGCTAAAAGAAGTCGCTTTTAAAATCATCCAGTTCACGGCGTTCGCGCTTCGTCGGGCGACCGGCACCTTTTTCACGAAACTCCGGTCTGCCTTTACCGACGAACCAATCGGAAAATTTATTCATCTCTTCTTCGGGCGTCAGATTTTCGTAACAGGTCACCGCAATCGGTGCGCCGACGCGCTTTTCCAGCAGTTTTAAGACTTTGAAGGTCATGTTGAATCCTTCTTTCTTGACGTGTACCAACTGCCCGACCTCGACGGGGGAGGAGGGCTTGGCAGTCTTATCTTCTATGCTGACCTTATTGGCTTTGCAGGTCTCGGAGGCGAGGGTGCGCGACTTGAAAATGCGGACGGCCCAGAGCCATTTATCTACTCTTACTTTCATTTTACGTTGGACGGTTTTACGGTTTACGGTGGACGGGGTTGTTTTTTCAAACGGTGTTGCGTGAGATTTAGTTTAATTTTTTTGTAAACTAAAATTGTATAATCTTTGTAACGCGACGGGCGGATTTTTTGCTCCCGATTTTTGTAAAAATATAAAAAAAGTCCGATGCAGCCGTAACGGGCATCGGACTTTTCTATCGGTAAATTCCGGAAATTACTTGCGGTCGGCAATCGCTTCCGCGTCAATCATATCCGCCATGATATTCAAAACTTCTTCCAAATAGACATCCTTTTTGATGCCTTTGATAAAGTCTTCGTTGCGGGCGGCTTTGCTTTCGTCTGCTTCAAATGCCGGCAAATCCGCTGCAAGATTTTGCGCGTAAGTATTTACCTCATCGTCAAACATACCTTCGAATGCTTTAGAAGTTTCCTCCAATTTTTCTACCTCCGCATCGTAATCGGCAAGGCTGAGCGGATAGTCCGTGTCGTCGCGCTGTGTTTTCAAGCGTTGTGCATTTTGGTCGATTTTGGCAAATGTCTCGTTCGTTTTCAAACGCGCCTCGCTTTTTGCTTTCAACGTCGGCATGATACGCGACACGCGATAAACGTTTTGCTCGACGGGTACAGCGTCGATTTCCGTCCACGGCAGCGGGTAGTCGTTTTCTTTTTCGCCCGTTTCGATGTAGCTGTAATTATCCGGCAAAATAATGTCCGGAGTCACGCCTTTCAGTTGCGTAGAGCCGCCGTTGACGCGGTAAAACTTTTGCGTCGTCAATTTGACCTGACCCAAAGGCTTCACGTCGCTGTTGCCGCTCACGGCACGGTCGAGGTCGAAGAAACGCTGCACCGTACCCTTGCCGAAAGTCGGCGTACCAACGATTACTGCGCGGTCGTAATCCTGCAATGCCGCCGCCAAAATTTCGGAAGCCGAAGCGGAAAAGTTATTGACCATCACGATAATATGACCGTCCCACTGCACGGAAGCGTCGGTATCTTCGAGGACATCGGGCTTTTTATCGCGGTATTTTACCTGTACCATCGGACCGTCTTCGACGAAAAGACCGCTCATTTTGACCACATCACGCAGCGAGCCGCCGCCGTTGTTGCGCAGGTCTAAAATGATACCTTCCACGTTTTCTTTTTTCAGCTTTTTGACTTCGGCAGCCACATCTTTGGCAGAGCGGCGTCCGTTTCTGTCCTGAAAGTCCGCGTAAAAACTCGGCAGACGAATGTAGCCGACTTTCTCTTTATCGTCCGTTTCGAGCAGCAAAGACTTCGCAAAACCCTCGGAGGTAATCACCACATCGCGCTCGATAACGACTTTTTGGGTCGCGCCGTTCACTTTTTTAACGGTCAGCGTCACTTTCGTACCTTTCGGGCCGCGAATAAGCTGCACCACTTCGTTGATGGTCATTCCGTTGATGTCCACGGCTTTTTCACCGTCTTGCGCGACGGCGGTAATCACGTCGTTTTCTTCAAGGTCTCCCTGCTTCCAGGCCGGACCGCCGACAACGATGCTCGTGATTTTTGTGTATTCTTCCTCCGTTTGCAGACGCGCTCCGATGCCTTCCAATTTACCGCTCATGCGGATGTCAAAATTTTCTTTATCAATCGGCTCGTAGTAATTGGTATGCGGGTCGAATACGGAAGTCAGCGCGTTTAAATAAGTGCTGAGGTGGTCGTTACGCTTCATTTTGGCGAGGCGGTCGTACCAGCGGTCGAAGTATTTCAGCGACTCTTCCTTCGCTTCGGTCATCAGTTCCGCGTCGGTTTTGTCGGCGTAAGCTAAATCGTCTTCCGACATTTCGTCGCCTTCTTCTACGGTTGCCGCGTCGTATGCTTTTGCTTTTTTGCGGGTATCGCGCAGGTCGGCGTAGCGGGAAAGGGTTTCGTATTTCGCCCAATCCGCCCAATACTGTTGCAGTTCTTTATCATTTTTCGCCCAACCGCGTTTCTCGCCGTCGAGTTCGATGACGCCGCTTTGGCTGAAATCAAAATCCGTCGCCAGGGCATCGCGGTAATATTTTTGCGTTTTTTCGACGCCCGCTTCAAATAATTGCAGGGAAAGATTGAAAAATTCATAAGCCCCCTGATTGGCTTCGTCATCGATTTGCGTGCGGTATTTTTCCAGTTGTTTGACCTCTTTTTCGGTCATAAAACGACGACCGCCGTCCAAGCGGTCGAGATAAATATCATAAGCCTTTTCGGAAAAAGTATCGTCGATTTGTACGGGTTCGAAGTGCAAAGTGGTCAGACTGCCGAGGAGGGTTTGTATCAGTACCGCTTCTTTTTCGCCGTTGTTAGGCGGGAAGAAGGCGAAAAATGCCAAAATTGCCGCGATAGCGGGGAGATAGATTACATTTTTAAAATTCATAATTAGTATTCTTGGTTTGTGACCTTTTTTTTCCGAGAAAGAGGGCAAAAGGTCGTTGATGATGTTCTTGAGAAGTCGTATTGAAGTATTAAACGCGAAAAGTATAAATTAAATACCTGTTTCGCTGAAAAAAGTTGGGCGAACTTCGTGCCGGGGAGGTTTTTAACTTTGTGTTAAGAGGGAGAAATCGGTTGTCGGTTGTCGGTTGACGGTTGTCCGAGGGCTTTCGTGGCGGATAATTTTCCGGCGTTTACATATCATGAACGGCGAGCCGAATCATAAGATACTATAGTTTTTTACTTTGTCGGCCGGTATTTTTTGTAGAGACGTGCAACTGCACGTCTAAGGTGAGAGCGGCAGTGCATCAGACGTGGCAATGCCACGTCTCTACGGGATACGGAGATTTTTTGCGCAACAACTCAAACCCACAAACAACTCAAACAAAAATCAACCAAAATCCGACAATTCAAACCAAAATGCGCTAATGCTCCCCCTTATACTTCCCCGTAAAATTTTTCTCGCCCGCTTCGATTTTTACCGCTAATTTATTTTCGCGGGGCGGTATCGGGCAGTTGTAGCCGTCGCTGTAGGCGCAGTAGGGGTTGTACACTTTGTTGAAGTCCAAGACAATTTTTCCGTTTTTAATGTCGCCGGTTTTGAGGTCTAAATATCTGCCGCCGCCGTAGGTGCCGGCGCTGTTGGTTGCGTCGTTGAAGGGCAGGAAAAGGTAGTTGCGGTATTGCGGCATCCGGGCGAGTCCTAAGTTTTTGTAGATAGAAAGGGTGATTTTCTCACCGTTCAAAGTGAAGTCTGCGGTGCCGTAAGTCACGTAATTTTGCACTTTCCCGCTGACGGTCGGCATCTCGAAGGGCTTGGCGTCGGGTGTGCGCGTAAAGTCGGCGGTGACGCGGTAGGTCGGGTCGGGCGCAAAGAAATTCAGGAAGGGCAAGTCTGCTTTTTGTAAAGGAGCGTGTTCGTTTTCGAGAAATTTTTTCTTGTATTCAACGCGGTATTTTTCGATTTCTGCGGTATAATCACTGTCGATATTTTTGGAGGAAAAGCAGCCGGCGAGAAGGAAGAGGGCGGCGGCGAGAATGATATTGAAGCGCATAATAATTTAGATTTCAGATTTTAGCCCCGAAAGCTTTCGGGGTAGATTTTAGACTCGATTAAAAAACGAAAAAGTGCAACAAAGCGAAAAAATCAAAAAATAAACCACCGACTTTCCATCAACTACCAACCATCTCATATCCCCAAATTCCACCATTTCTTTTTGTGTAAATACCAAATCGTAATCGCTCCCAAGACAATCCAGTACACGATTTCGGCGGTCCAAGCGACGATTAAGCCGCCGGTGGTAAACTCGACGACCACATAGATGTAAACGAGATACAAGACGGCGCACCAAAATTGCAATTTCAGCCCGAACCAAGTCGCGCCCGTGCCCGCCAAACCGTTGAAAAGTACGCCGACAACGGAAAAAAGCGCAAGAATGATGAGCAAAATCCACAGTATCGGACGGCTTTCCGTGATGAGCGTCATGTCTTGCGAGCCGAGGATGGGGTAGAGGACGGTTTCCGGGAAAAGGACGACGGGCAGGGCTAAAATCATTGTTACCCAAAAGCACATTTTGGCGACGCGCCAAATAATCGGTACGACCGCCTGCCGCTTGTCCGCGCCGATAAAATTGCTGACCAAAGTATTCACACCCGAGGCAAAACCCCAACAGGGAATGGATAAAATGAGATAAACGATGCGGACTAAATTGGAAATCGCCAAGGGTCGCTCGCCGAGATTTTCGACAATACCGAAAAAGACAAACCAACTACCCAAACCGACAATATTTTGCGCGACAATCGGCGTCGAAATTTTCATTTGCTTTTTTATCAAATGCCAATCCCATTCCGGCAGTTTGAAAAGCTGCATTTGCTTTGCCGTTTTATCAAAAAATATATAGACAATAAAGACGAAAAAAGCGACGATTTCGGCAATCGTACTCGCCAAACCCGCCCCGGCAATGCCCATTTCGGGAAAGCCGTAATAACCGAAAATCAAGCAATAATTGAGTACAATATTCACCACTGCCAACACCAAAGTATCGAAAATGATGAAAGTCGTGCGGGCAATTCCGGTGTAAAGTGCAATAAAAGCAACCCCCGCATAACTAAAGAAAACACCCCATTTTCGGGTGTTCAGATAGTCTAAAGATTGATAAAAAATGCTGTCGTTATTGACAATCGCGGCGAAAAACCAATAAGTGCCGAAGGTCATAAACAAAAACATCAGCGCGGCGAGTGCCAACTCGAAATAGAGCATGGAGTAAAAAGTCATACCCGCCCGCTCGGGCATCCCCGCGCCCATTCTGCGGGCAATCAGGATTTGACCTCCTTTAGAAAAACCGTAACCGATAGAGGCGATAATCAAATAGAAAACCGACACAAAACCGATAGTCGCAAACTCGCCGGTATCGCGTCCCGCCACCACATCGTAAAAGTAGAGAAACACACTATCCGCCAAAGCAATGACATTTTGCGCCGCGCTGCCGAGCATAATCGGAGCCGAAATCGCAAGAATTTGTCGATAACCGGTGGATAATTTCATACGAATCAAGGAAAGGTGACAGCGAAAGAATGCGGAAAGCGGAAGTTAAAACTGAGTAATAAAAATTCCTTTGAATTTTTATTGTTTAAAAGTTTAGGAGGTTTAGGCGTTTAGATTGGCGCCGCTGCTAAACGACTGTTACCTAAAACAGTACTAAAATAAACTTTCGTTACCCGGTAATAAATCCCGTTTTCCGCATCGAGTTTAGAAGGTGAAGATAGCAAAGTTAATGAAAAGACCAAAAGTCAAGACTCTCAATAAAATAATCGGCAATTTTGACAGAAACCGAAATTCAAGCGAGAACCGTCCATCAACCAACAACTACCAACCATCATCTTTTTTTCTTCGCCGCTTCCGCCTTCTTCTGTTGCTCCTTCATTGCCTGTTCCAGTCGCTGTGCAAAGCCCGATTTCTTTTTCGGTTTGGCTTTGTTTTTATCCAGTTCGGCTTGCAGTTTATCGTTGTTTATCAGGAAGTTTTTGGTGATAACCGTCTGAAAGACATTGAATAACGCAGAGAAGAAAAGATAAGCTGTCAGACCCGATGCGTAAGTGTTAAAGAACAAAATGAACGTAATCGGCATGATGTACTGAATGTATTTCATCATCGGATTGCCCTGCGACATATCGACGAGACGCGAATTGTACCAAGTGTAAAGCATGGTCGTCGCCGCCCACAGTAGTGTAAACAAACTCAGGTGGTCACCCAACAGCGGAATGTGCGGAATACTGATTGCCGCGTCGTAAGAACTCAAATCTTCCGCCCACAAAAAACTCTTTTGGCGGAAGTCGATGGCGGCGGGGAAAAAGCGGTAGAGCGCAATCCACACCGGCATTTGCAGCAACATCGGCATACAACCGCCGAGGGGCGACACGCCGAATTCGCGGTAAAGTTTCATCGTTTCGACCTGCGTCGCCTGTGCGTCGTCTTTGTTTTTTTCTTTGATTTTCGCAATCTGCGGCTTCAAAAGTCCCATTTTTGCCTGCGAGCGAATCATCTTGTAAGTCAAAGGGTACAGCGTCAATTTAATCAAAAAAGTCAAGACCAAAATGACGATACCCGCCGAACCGATGAAGCCGGAAAGGAGGTTAAACACCGGACGAATGACCCACCGATTGATAGTCCCCAAGACCGACGAACCGTAAGGTATAATGTCTTCCATGTCCATATCGTAAGCCCGCAAAATCGTGAAATCATTGGGACCGACGTACATGCGCATCGCAAAATTTTCGCCTTCGAGCGGCAGATAAACCTCGCTTTTTATCTTTTTCAAATCCGTCGATTCCTCCTCTTCCGCAATGGTCTGAAAAGTACCGCTCGTAAACGGCTTACTGTCGGCAATCAGAGTTGCGTTAAAAAACTGATTGGAGTGCGAAAACCATTTGACGCGCTCGTCGATTTCTTCCGTATCGTCGCCGGTGCAGGAGCAATAATCCACATCGTCTTCCGCCTCTTTAAAATAAACGGTGGAATAGCGTTTCTCAAAATCCACATTTTTCTCCAATTTAGAGAGATAATCGACCCATTCGAGTTTAATTTTGTCCGCCTCGCCGCTCAAAATGTTGTTCAGACCGACAAAACGAATGTCGTAGTCGATGTTGTAAGAACCCGGCGCGATGCTGTATTTTTGCTCAAAATAACCGCTGCCCGCCGCCGCGCGGTAAGTCACGGAAGTTGCGGATTTTTCGGCAACTTCAAAGAACAAATCGCCCGTTTTGATCGTGCGCCCGTTACTTGCCAACGGCAAAAAGTAGTTGAATTGATTTTTGCGGTCGGACATCAACAGCAGGTCGCTTTCGATTTCTTCGTTGTCCGTACTTTCCGTAATGTCCTTATAATCAGCGAGTTTTACTTGCTTGATGCGCCCGCCCTTGTTAGTCAGCGTGACGGTAAAGACCTCGTTTTGCAAATCAATCGCGCTTTCCGTACCGATGGCGGCGTTGTTAAACTCACCGAAAACCGAAGCTGCCGCTAAACGTGCTAAGCTGTCTTCCTGCGGCGTCAAAACCTTCGGCGCGGGCGGGGCAATTACGCCTTTTTCCACCAGAGCCTCCAAGCTGTCTAAGCGATTTTGCTCCAAACGCAGCGAGTCTTCCGTGCGCGCTTTTTCCTCCAACTCCGCAATTTCTTCCGGCGTGGGCGCGGTGTAATAATTGTAGCCCATCAAAATCATAAAAATCAGCACGAAACCGATTATCGAATTCTTATCCATTTTCTCTTTTATGTTAGTAAAATCGCGGTTTTGCTGTACAAAACCGACCGACTTTTAAGCTGTTGTCGAATTTTGCTGCAAAAGTAAACTTTTTAAGCGGGGCGAAGAAAAAGAGACGACGATTTGCGTTTTTAATCAGACGAAAGAGAAGGTTGGAGTGGTTTGAATTGTTGGAATCGTTTGAGTTGTGGTTGGCACAAGATGTAAGTTTTGTTTATTGTGGTTTTGTAAACAACAAAAGATTTGCGGGGGCGATAAATTAGAGGTACATTTATGCCGGAGAGCGAAAACTACATTTTAAATATCAAATAATAATGTCAAAGATTTTACAAATTTACGTGGATGAAAGCGGCGATACGGGATTAAAATTAAACGCCGGGTCGAGTAAATATTTTGTAGTCGTCTTTGTTTGGTTTGCAGAAGAAACCGCGATTATCAAAGATAAAATGTCTCGTGTGCGTAAGGAAGCGGGTTGTAGGGAAGATTTTGAATTTCATTTCAAAGGAAGTTCGCAAAGACAACGGGAGAATTTAGTTGGAATGCTGCAAAAGCTGAATTTTACATTTACGGCGATTGTCGTGCGCAAATCGAGAAAACTGTATGAATTAGGTGTAAAGAGAGATATTTATTTGCGTTGCATCAATAAGTTCTTACAAGCTACGGACGCAGAAATAACCGAAACTAATTTGGTCATCGACCGAACTTTTCGAAAGGAAGAAATACCGAAATTGGAAGCAAATATCCTTTTAAACTCTGATGAAAAAGTCGTTACAGTTATTCAAAACGACTCACATAAAGACGACTTATTACAGATTGCGGATTATCTTGCGGGCATTATCAACAGGTGGCAAAAAAATAAGAAAAGCGGAGAGGAATACTACGAAATGATATACAAAAAAGCGGAGCAAATAATTATAATTTAGTCCTAAAATGAGTAAAGCATATAGCCTATCCTTGTATCCAAGGAACGCGGCCACGAAAGCCACTGTTCGGCTATATGCTTATCAATTACAAAGATAGGCATTTTTTTTGAAAAATGCAAACTAATAAACGAGTAAAGCAAACCAAACAACTTTTCGCGCTCGTTGTGCATCTAAACAGTAGCTTTTAAACCGGAAAAAATACTCTTGCCCGTGAAAATACTCAGCGCGACTTTCCACCTCACCCATCACTGCAATCTGCGGTGCACCTACTGCTACACCGGCGAAAAACTGCCGCTCGCCATGAGCCGCGAGACTATCGACCGGTCGATTCTCTTTCTGCGCGAGGAGTTGAAAAAGATGCAGACCAACCGCCTGAACGTCACTTTTTTCGGCGGCGAGCCTCTGATTGAAAAAGATAATATTTTCTACATCATCGACGCCTTTTCGCAATACGAGGACTTGGAAATCAGCTACCGCATGAGTACCAACGGGACTTTGCTGACGCCCGCATTGACCGAAAAACTTTACCGCAACGGCGTTTTTACCTCGCTCAGCGTGGACGGCCACCCCGACGTACACGACCGGCACCGCGTCGATGCGGGCGGCAAACCTACGGCACACAAGGTCGCCGCAGCGGCGAAAATGATGCTGCGTTACAATCCCGCCACCAACGTCACCTGCGTCCTCTCGCCCGATACCGCCGACCGCCTCTGCGACTCGGTGGACTACATCTACAATTTGGGTTTCCGCTACATCACCACTACGCTCGATTATTCCGCCGAGTGGCAGCTCGAACACTTCGCCGCTTTGAAAAAAGCTTACAAAAAACTCGGCGATTGGTACGTCGAAAAAATGACGGCGGGCGAGCGATTTTACCTTAGCTTTTTTGACGAACGTATCCGCTCGCGCACCTACAAACCCGTGACGGCGAGCGAACGGTGTCAACTCGGCACGCGGCAGTTTTCCGTTGCTCCCAACGGTGAGTTGTACCCCTGTATTCAATTTGTGAAAACGAAATCGCTGCCCCGGTTTTTGATAGGTCATGTGCGCACGGGTTTTGATTCGGCTTGTCAGACGCATCTACACGATTTATCGGAAAAAGAAAAGCCCGAATGCGCCGGCTGTCAGTTAGAATCGCGCTGCTCGAAGTGGTGTTCCTGCATCAATTTTATGAGTACGGGGCGCATCGACAAAGCTTCGCCGATTGTCTGCTACAACGAAAAAATCCTCATCGAAATCGTGGACAAAACCGCTGACCGCCTGTGGAAAATGCGCGATAATCACTTCCTGCACAAACACTACAATGCGGACTATCCGATTATTTCTCATTTTGAGATTACGGTTTGAAAAGGAGAGAGGGGCAAGGAGAGAGCAAAACATTAGTTTTACCACAACTCTTCTATCACCTGACTCCTCTCCCCTAAAATATCGAGAGTGAAAAGCGATATTGGAACCAATCACACTTTTTTGTCATAAAAATCAAAATAATTTTTCCGTGAAAAAGCAACCTTTAAAAGTCTCGCCGCCGCGCAAAATTTACCGTCCGCAGTACCCTGCTTTTGACGAACCCAATCCGCTTTTGCATCCCGATGCGAGGCCTTATCCGTTTACTTTGCGCTTCGCAAATTGGGCGGCAGCGGGCGGTTTGTCGGTGCTCGCGGCTTTGGGCAGCGGGGACTTGCAGGCGCAAACCGTACCCGACTCTTTGTTCAATCCCTTTCCGTTGGAAAATGCGCGGGTGCCTTACATGCCCGTCATGTTCGGTACGGGTATGCCCGAGCGATTGGGGCACGAGGAGACCTTGCAGGCGATACGCAAGGCTTTTGCGGAGGCGGGTTTGCAAATCAAAGAAAACGTGTGGCTCGGTGACTCGGTCGGGGTGTATTTGGACGGGTATGATGCGGAGGAGGGGATTGGGTTTGTGTTTATGGATTATCGAAATATGGATAAGTCGTTCGTTGATGAGCGATATTACGAGATGAACGGAGGAAGAAACCGGAAGGCTAAACCATGGGAATTGTCGGATTACGTGAGCAGAGCGGAAGGGAATGCAAAATCTGATTTTAATTCATTTATTGAAGACAAAGAGAAGTATTTGAAAAGAATTACGAGCTACAACGATTACGACTACGCGGATGCTTATGCAGCGGGCTTGCAGGATTTAGCACCCGAAAAAAAGAACCGAGAAGCGTTTTTTGCTTTGCGTCTGACCTATCGTGCCGCACAAATTCAAAGAAGCATCGACGAGTCGAAACATTGGCAAAAAACGGCGGAATATATCACAAATCGTTTGCCTGCGTCCGATTTGAAAATAGCTCTGTTAGGGCGTTTGGCTTCACTGCGAACCGAGCCGACCGATGCTTTTGCGGTTGAAATCGACCGAGCATTCGAGAAATTGAAAACCGTTAAATCCGATGATAAATTTGCGGAAGATTTCATAACTTTTTCGGATTACATCGATGAAAATTACGGTTTTTATTATTTGCGAAATGACAAAGATTTTCAGACCGAAAAGGCAAATGTCATGCGTAAATATCCTTTGCAAAAATGGGCGAAAAAGACGGACTCGATAAAAGAATTAATCGACCGAAAAATGATTTCTCTGTCGGAAGCGCAGGCAATCGACCGTCGAAATAAGAACGGGAAACAGTTCATTGCACCCATCAGCGGGCGGGATAAATTGACGATTATACCCGAAAGTTTTCGTTTTGAATTTCCGGAAGAATTTGAGCAAAGAAACAAAGAACTACTCGAAAATTTTAATCGCGAAAACGGTATGACTCCCGAAATTTTTGCGGCGAGACGGGCAGAATACAGTAAAATCAGCGATAAATACGGTTATAAGGTAACTAAAGACTTAGAGCAGGAGGAGAGACAAAAAATGTACAAAAAACAACGAGAAGAACAAGCGGCGGTCAAAGCCAAATATGAAGCCATGGAACAACTGACCGACGAGCGACGGGCATGGTACAAGGTGCGTTTTGACGAAATGCAAGCAGAACGCCGTCGCCTGCAAAAAGAATACGCGGAGCAGGTCAAAGCCGACACTTTGCGAAAATTGGAAGATGAAGTCAAACGCTACATCGCGTGGGCGCGGTCGCAGACGGGCGGATGATTTTTTCGGGTAAAATGTGAAATGAAAGCAAGGGTTACTGTTTTATCAAAAAGCGGCAACCCTTTTTTTTTGAACGGCGATTAGTCGAAAATATGTCGAAATTGTTACTTTTACTTTGCAGCGACCGACTTACCTTTGTGTACAGTAACCGCGACTTTTAAGTCGTCACAAAGCAACCCCAGATTGCGACCGTAATATTTCCTGCCGACGACCTGAAGGTCGCAGTTACTAAACACACGACTTACCGACGCACTCACATGAAAACAATCTTTACTCTTTTCTTCCTCTTTCTTTGCCTCGGCAATCTCACCGCGCAATCCCTCACCGACCACAAAATCTCACTCACCGCCACCGGCGAAAATATGACGGAGGTCTTAACCCGCCTTGCCGACCGACAACAATTCGACCTCTACGGCAGCGAAAATATCAGCGATACACTGACCGTGCGCCGCAATTTCACCGACGAAAAACTCGGCGCGGTACTCACCGCTTTACTTGCCGATACCCGCCTCGGTTTTATGACATTTGCCGACCAAGCCGTTATCATCGCCCCGCAGGATGTGCTGTCCGAGCAATGGAATCCCGACCTTTTTAACCTCGCCGCCCGCCCCGCGCAAGCCGGTAACGCCAAGCAACAAACCGTAATCGAAATCGGCGACCCGGACAGTCCGAAAACCCGCGCCGCCCAAAAAATTACGGGACAAATTACCGACGCGACGACGGGCGAAAAATTGGTCGGAGTCACTTTGTATTCCGCAAAAGAGGAAAAAGGAACCGTCACCGATGCAGACGGAAATTTTCTGCTCGAATTGCCGCAGGGCGTGTACCGCTTCGATGTGCAGTCCATCGGCTACGGCGAAAAAACTTTGGATTTGCGTCTTTTTTCCGACGGCAATCTGCCCGTCGAACTCACACCCGCCGGCTATCAACTCGACCAAGTGACCGTTACCGACCAAGCCGATGATACCAACATCCGCGAGGTCAATATCGGTCTGCAAACGCTGACGACCGACCGCATCAAAGAGCTGCCGTCCTTTTTGGGCGAAGCCGATGTCATCAAGAGTCTGCTCACGCTGCCCGGCGTCAGCACGGTAGGGGAGGGCGCACGCGGTCTGAATGTGCGCGGCGGCAGCATCGACCAAAATCTGATTTTACAGGAAGGCGTACCCGTTTTCAACTCTTCGCATGTACTCGGTTTTTTCTCGGTTTTTAATCCCGATGCCGTGCGCAGCGTAGAGTTGTACAAGGGAAACGTGCCGGCGCAATTCGGCGGTCGTTTGTCTTCCGTGCTGTCGGTCGAAATTAAAAATGCGGACAACGAGGAGTTTAAAATGCGCGGCGGCGTCGGTCCGGTAGCGAGTCGCGTGACGGCGGAAATCCCTTTGGTCAAGCAAAAAACTTCGCTGCTCATCGCCGGTCGGGCTTCGTACTCCGACTGGATTTTGCGGGCGGTCGAAAATGAAGGTGTCAAAAACAGCTCTGCGCAATTTTACGATGTGACGGCAAAACTGTCGCACATTTTCAACCAAAAAAGCAATCTCAACGCCTCTTACTACGAAAGCCGCGATCGCTTCGTCTTTGCAGGAGAATTTGGCTACGGCTGGAAAAATCGTCTAATCTCGATGCGGTATAATCAACTGCTGACCGATAAAATTTCCGGCAATATCCGCGTTGCCTACGGCAGTCTGCGCAATGATTTTTTCGAGCCGACGGGCGAGCAAAGTTTTACGCTGACCAACGGTTTGGAGACCTATAAAATCAAACCGACGCTGTTTTTTAATAACTTTGCGCAGCACAAAATCACGACCGGCGCAGAGTGGACGCGCTACCGGGGCAGAGACGAAATCTTGGAAAAACGCACCGATGAGTCCTTCATATTGCCCGACCGTGCCGCCCGCGACCGAGGCGATGAATACGCCGCTTTTATCAACGATGAATGGACGGTCGCCGACTTTCTGTCGCTGTCGTTGGGGCTGCGCTACGTCCGATTTTCCCACCTCGGCGCAAACGAACTGGCGCAATACGCCGAGGGCAGACCGATTAGCGAAGAAAACATTATCGGGGTGCGCAGCTATGACAAAAACGAGGTCATTACAACTTACGGCGGTTGGGAACCCCGCGTTGCCGCTGCCTTTCAGCTCGGCGCGAACAACTCGATTAAGTTGAGTTACAATCGCTCGGCGCAGTACATTCACCTCATTTCCAATACGACCGTGCCTACGCCCGTCGATATTTGGCAGGTCAGCACGCCGTACATTCCGCCGCAGCGGGCGCACAATTTTTCGGTCGGTTACTTCCAAAATTTGCGCCGCAATAAATACGAATTTTCTGCCGAGGCGTACTACCGCGATATTGAAAACCTGATAGATTACCGTGACTTCGCCGAGTTGCTGCTCGAAAATAATTTAGAAACCCAATTGCTTGTCGGTGAAGGAATTGCTTACGGCACCGAACTTTTTCTGCGCAAAAACGGCGGCAAAGTCAACGGGCAAATCAGCTACACCTACTCCCGCAGTCTGCGCCGGGTGCGCGGCGACCTGCCCGAGTTGACCGTCAACGCAGGCAAACTTTTCCCCTCTGCCTTCGACCAACCGCACAGCGTCAAGGCCACCCTCAAAACCGTCCTCGGTAAGCGCAGCGACCTCACGTTTAATTTCGTTTACAACTCGGGCAGACCCGTCACCGTGCCCTTCACACAATACTATCTCGGCACCCTCATCGTGCCGCAGTATTCCGAGCGCAACGGCTTTCGCATTCCCGATTATCACCGCTTAGACCTCGCGTGGACTTTCCGCCCGAATGCCCTGCGCCGCAAAAAATACAAAGACAGTTTCACCTTCTCGCTTTACAACGTCTATGCTCGCCGCAATGCCTTTTCGGTCTATTTCGAGCGCGCGGATTTGAGTACGACACAGGCATTTCGCCTGTCGGTATTGGGTACGGTTTTTCCGGCTTTGACTTATAATTTTGAGTTGAATTGAGGATACGGCGGACGGTGGATGGTGGACGGTTGACGGGGGTATTTGCTTAATTTCAGCGGGGGTAAAAGTGTCAGAGACTTTGCTTGGGCGGAAGGCTGTGTGGTTAAAGATTTATTGAGGAATTTAAAGAAAGCAGTCTCGGACACTTGGAACGGGAAAGTGTGATTGGCAGGAGAAAATTCGTACTGAATACCCCCCGACCCCCATTGTGGGGGAGCATCTGATTTCAGAATTAAAATTTGTTTGGAATTTGAATGCAGTTTCAAAAATGTGAAACTTGAAAGCTGTTTTAAATCAAAAAAAAGAGAACCAAAAAAATCAAAGATTAACCCGTAAACTCAAGCGCGGAGAAAGTTCCCCGCTCCGGGGTTAGGGGTTTAGAGACGCGGGAAGAGACCTATGAAAGACCCCCCGACCCCCATTGTGGGGGAGCATCTGATTTCAGAATTAAAATTTGTTTTGAATTTGAATGCAGTTTCAAAAATGTGAAACTTGAAAGCTGTTTTAAATCAAAAA
>JAHDCG010000129.1:0-9735 GCA_020629965.1 Saprospiraceae bacterium
TCTTGAATTTTTTTACAACTTTTGTTTTCTTTTTTTAAAAAACAGACAATCGTTTCGGTCTGAAAGCCGAAACAATCGCCCGTTTAAGTCGGATAATTTCAGAATGGGATTTAAGTAGGTGACAACATTTATTTCGGTAATTTAAAAACATCTTTTTCCGCCTGTTTCCTCCAAAAAATAAGTCCGTAGCTACGGCTATGCACTGATTTTTTAAAGAAAATATACGAAAAAATCTTGTCCTTAAATTTACCGAAATAAATACCGTCACCTACTTAATCTGTTTTACAGCGGCGACAATTTGTAAAAAGAGACCTTGCCGCCCGACCGTAAACCGGATAACGACCTGAAGCCCTCGGCGCGTCTTATATATTAGAGTTGTTGTACAAATATTAGACTAATATGAAAAAGTCTTTATTCCGTTTAAGAAACGAATTTTTTAAGTCCGTAGCTACGGCTATGCACTGAAAAAATTAATTCCTTAAACGAAAAAATACAATTCTCATATTAGCCAAATACCTATACAATAACTCTATTTTTAAGCTGCTGCTCGGTTCTCAAATCGTGCATTTTTGCGCAGGTATTTTTTATTTTGCAGAAAAAGCAGCAATCGCCTCGGTATGAAAACCGAAACAATTGCGCGTTTGAGTCGGATAGTATTTTCAAAAAGTTTTTTTTTTGCGGCAGACCGAAATCGTTTTCCTTTTTTGACGACTCGTTCACTGCTTTTCACTATTATAGGTTGAAAAAATTAAGCCGAATTTTAATTAACTGATTTTCAGTTAGTTACAGAAGTTTCTTTTAGTTTTTATTTATGAAATTTAATAATTTGAGTGAAATATCATAAATTTGCTCCCGACAGCTTAATTGTTTGGCGTTTGAAAAAATAATTATGAAAAAAGTTAAAAATGTTTCTTAATTCTGAAATGAAAAACTTTTTAAATCACTATCTTTACTCTTCAAACGCACAAACAGTTTGTTCAGCCAAAATTTTACTTTTTAGGATTTATTTATCCGTTTCCGTTTTTCTGTCTTTTAACTATGGCTTTACGTGCTTCAAATGAGAAATCAAACCGACAACTTCCCGACTTTCCGGAAGACGATAACTCCTATCGCTTTCTCAATTATCTGATGGGGCAGAGCAGCAGAATTGCCGCCTGGATGTGGAATTTAGAGACCGGTACTTTTCTGATTTCGGATACTTTCCATGATATCTTTGCTGCCGACGGTAACGAAAATGCCTCCGCCATTAATATCACTCAACTCCTGCGTCCGCATTTGTCGGTACAAAATTTAATAGAATTTAAAGACGACCTGCTCGCGCTGCGCGACGGAAAGAAAAGCCACACCCTCACGGAGTGGTACGCCGGCACGCAACAGGATAAAACCCTTTGTGCCTTTCATTCTTACGCCGTGCGCAAAAATGAAAAAACCGTCAAACTGTGCGGTACCGTCGAGCCGAAAGGCGACGGTAAGCCCGTCGATTTACTGACCGCCGTAGCGCGCCGCTTGCCCGACAAAATCGAGTTTTCCGTTCTCGTTTTAGACGAAAATTTTCGGGTGCTCGACTTCAATAAAAATGCCGCGCAATCTCTGCGTTATTCCGCCGCAGAACTCAAAGACGGCATAGAACTCGGACAGTTGGACATTGAGTCCGGCAAAAATACCCGCTTGCAATACGCCAAGTCCGCCCGTCGCGGCGAAACCGTCAAATATATTACTTCTTTTCAGCGAAAAGACAGCACCGTTTTTCCGGTCGAGGTCACGCTTTTTTACCACAATCACGAAGACCGGGATATGTACTGCCTGACGGCGCAGGATGTCTCGCGCCAACGTCTGGAGGAAAGCGACTTGCGCCCTTCGCTGGCACAGCAGCAGGTACTCACACGCAGATTGCAGCAGGAACGCAAGTATTTTCGGGACTCTGCCGCACAGTCGCACCGGCTCAGTAATATCGTGACCGTCAGCAATAATTACAAAAATATTCTGAAGCAAATCGAACAGGTAGCCGTCACGGACACGACCGTGCTGATAACCGGCGAGACGGGCACGGGCAAAGAACTGCTGGCACAGGCGGTACACGATATGAGTCCGCGCAAGGCACACCCGCTCATCAAAGTCAACTGCGCGGTGCTGCCCGCCGATTTGATAGAAAGCGAACTTTTCGGACACGAGAAAGGTGCATTTACCGGGGCGCACGACCAAAAAATCGGCAGATTCGAGCTGGCAAACAAGGGGTCGATACTGCTGGACGAGATAGGAGAGATGCCCGTTTTATTGCAGTCGCGGCTGCTGCGCATTCTGCAGGAAGGAGAATTTCAGCGCGTAGGCGGCACCAAGACCATCGAAACGGATGTGCGCGTCATTGCGGCGACGAATCGAGATTTGGAAAAAATGACAGAAGAGGGTACTTTCCGCGAAGACCTGTATTATCGTTTGTGCGTTTTTCCGATACACAATATTCCGCTGCGCGAACGTGCGGAAGACATCGAGGTATTGGCTTATCATTTTTTACGCAAATTTGCCAAAAAAATGGGTCGTCCCGTACAAAAAATCTCTGCCAAAGACCTGAAAAGATTAAAATCTTACGACTTCCCCGGTAATATCAGAGAACTGGAAAATATCGTCGAGCGTTCGGTTATTTTGAGTAAAGGCGAAACGCTGAATTTGGATTTTTGGAACCCGACGAAGAGTGCAAAAGCGGTCGGCGGCGGCAAATTTTTGACGCTGGAAGAAATACAAATTAAACACATCAAAGAGGCCCTGGACAAAACGAAAAACAAAGTCAGCGGTCCGGGCGGCGCGGCATCTTTACTCGACATCAACGAGCAAACGCTGTTTTCGCGCATGAGAAAATTCGGCATCGAGCGCGGGTAGTCTCGCCGGCGCAGGTTCGACCGTTTGGTGTGCCTTAATCCAACGGGTCGCCCACCAAAGCCACATATATCACCTTTTCATCGACAATGACGGGCGTTGCAATGACGGTCGAGTGTGCTTCTTCTCCTTCGGGTGTCACGTAGGTAAACGAAATTTTGCTGTTCGATTTTCCCTCGAATATCTCTTCGATACTCTTTTTGTAAGCAGCCACTTCGCCCGGCGGCAGTTGCGCGTATATTTTCGTACCGATTAACTCTTCGACCGTCAGCGGAGATTTATTGGCACTATTGATATACGCAATCGTTCCGTTTCTCTCCAGCAAAACCATTTGGTGCTGGGCGTTTGCCATAAAACTGATGAAGGTACTTTTTGTCTTTTCCAGTTTGTCGAGATACTTTTTTTCTTCCGTACCGTCGAAGGCAATCAGACTCACCAAGCCGTCGGCATCTTCGTCTTCCATATCAGGAATCGGAATGAGATTAAACTTAAAATAGGTCGGTCCTTCATCTGCCAAATCATCCAAATCGAGGATAGTCGATTGATACTTTCTTTCTTCAAATGCACTGTAAAATGCCTGTCGTAAATCCAAAGTGCGGTCATCGGGTATCAACTCGAACAGGTTTTTCCCCTGCACTTTTTGCGGGTCTAAATTTCCCAGAGGGCGATTGAGCGAAGTGATTTCTCCGTTCTTTTTGACGAATAACAAGGGCGTTTCCGAGTTGCGGAAAATTGCGTCGAATTTGTTTGCCATATCCCGCACGGACTTGTCGTACTTGTTGAGCAAAATTTTGGTTTTACTCATATCGACAAAAGTCATCACAATACCGGCGATTTTTCCGTCCTCGTCGCGGTAAGGCAAAATGCGCAGCAAAAAATCGTGACCGAGACTGTCCGTCACTAACTTTTGCAGCGGCTTTTCGCTCGTAAACACCCGGCGGCACAATTCTTCCAAATCTACATTCTGCAAGTTGCCCGAAAAACCCGTAATCGACCGCCCGATGTCGGAGCTGATTAAATCGAACTGTCGTTTGATGGTCGGTGTGAACTTACGAATGCGCAGATTTTTATCCAAAAATATCGTACCGATGTCGGTGCTGCGCAAGAAGTTGCTGATGTCGTTATTGGCAATCTGCAACTCCCGATTCTTGTAGTGCAACTCTTCATTGACGGTGTGCAGTTCTTCGTTGACCGATTGCAGTTCTTCGTTCGTGCTTTGCAATTCTTCGTTGCTGATGGTCAAATTTTGGTAGCCGGTGCTTAACTCTTTAACCTTACGCGTACTTTCAAACTCCAAATGTCGAATGCGTTTGCGGGCTGCGATGAGGTCGTTCTCGGCGTGTTGCAGGCGATTCAGCAGGTTTTCTTCACTGTTAAATATCACCGAAGTCAGATTCGGGTCTGCCGACGGCGACTCCCGAAAATGAAAAACCGCTAAAAATACTTTCTTCTGCGACTCGGAGACGGAAGTCGGATGGACGGAAACATCCGAGAAAAGGCAATTGTTGCCTTTGACAAATTCAATATTTTTGTACAATATCGGTTCTCCTTTTTCGCTGACTTCCCGAGCGGCTTCTTTGAAAAATCGCGCCGAGACGGGCGACAACATTTTGTGCAGCGTCGGCTTCACAAAGGAGGTCGGTAATTTTAGTATTTTATCCAGATTTCCGTGTATGTACAGCACCGACAAATCTTCCGCAAAAAAGAAAGATTCTTTGTGTCTTTCCAGCAGTAAATCGGAAAAAGGGTCGTTTTTCTCTTTCATAGTTTAGCTCTTCCTGTTAATGTTTTCATTTGTTTCGGCAAATACGATAAATGCCGTAATTTTTTCCGCAGATAAATTTTCCTTAATCGGGTTAATTCTGAAGCGAAATTTCTCCTCTTTCGATTTCTTTTGAAATTTCAAATCAAAAACGCTTTCCTTACCCGTTCTTCTGACTTCCTGCAACGCTTCCTCAAATCGGCGATCCGCCGGCGCGGATAATACCTCGAACAAATTTTTTCCCGTTATTTCTTCCGCTGTGTAACCATCGAGGTTTTTGTTGACTGCCGTCACCACGCCCTCGCCGTTGAGGTGCAGCACCGTCAGGTCGGTATTTTGTACAAAAGCATCGAATTGTAGTCCCTTTTTGTACAACTCCCGCTTGCCGAGGCTGATGTCGTTGATGTCGATGAGGGTGAGGACCACCCCGTCCGTCTTGTCGTGCGTGCGATACGGAAAAATGCGCAGCAGATAATTGTGTCCGTTTCTGTCCTGCACTTCGCGCTCCGTGCCCTCGCCGCTGTCGAGTACGCTGCGGCACAGGTCTTCCAGCGACAGATTTTTGAGTTTGTTGGCAAAGGCGGTAATCGGGCGATTATAGTCGGTCTCGATAATGTCGAACTGCCGCGTCACCGCCGGCGTAAACATGCGGATGCGCAGTTTTTTATCCAAAAATATTGCTCCGACGTCGGTGGTTTTCAGCAGGTTGCTGATGTCGTCGCTCGCCGTGATTAGCTGCTTATTTTTCATTTGCAGCTCGGTGTTGACCGTGTGCAGCTCTTCGTTGATGGATTGTAGCTCTTCGTTGGTGCTTTGTAACTCTTCGTTGGCAGTCAGCAGTTTTTGATTACTGAGGTTCAACTGTCGGGTAGCATTTTCCGATACCTTTTCCGCACTTTTCAACTTACCTCTGACGACTTCCAGCTCTTTTTCCAGCCGCAGTATCTTTTCGTTTTCGTAGTTTTTGTGTTGGGTATCCGTCTCTCTGATGCCGGACTCGGTGGTGTGCTGCCGGTTGTTTTCCAAAACGGTGAGCAGAAACAAGTCCTCATTTTTTGCTGCGTCGGATATGAACTCAAAGGATAAATCGGCGGTAAAATTTTGCCCGTTTTTAGAAAAAGGTACGTTTTTAATAATCTGCGCGGCGTTTGCTTCGGTAGTCAAACGCAGCCCGTCGGCGATTGCCGAGTAGGCAATTTTAGGCAGCATTTTATCCAGCGAAAGTCGGGTCAGGGCTTTGGGCAAACTCAAGATTTTTTCCCAATCGCCGTTGAGGTACAGTATCTCCGTGTCGCGGTTGATGACCATGGTTTTGGGTGCGAATTTTTCCAGCAAAAATTCGGTAAAAGGATTGGTCAGCGTGTCGTCCGCAATTCGGACCGGGGTGCTGTCGCGCACAAAATAATTGACGGGTTTGAGCGGTACCGGCTCGTTGTTTTCTACGGTGGGTTTGTACCTGAACCTGCCGTCGTTCAGGTGCCCTTCTTCTTTTTCATAAATATTCCACGGGCGATTAACGACTTTGAAAACCGAACTCAACTCGCCGAGCGACTCGCTGGGGCCCAAAAGGAGGTTTTGTTCGTTTTTCAGAGAAAAGTAAAATGTCCTCAGCACTTTTTCCTGCGCGGGCGGCTTGAGATAAATCAAAAAATTGCGACAGGAAATCAGGTTCATATTGATAAACGGCGGGTCTTTCAGCACGTTGTGTACCGCAAAAATGATTTTCTCACGCAGGTTGGCTTTGACACGCCGACAGTCTCCTTCTTTGCTGAAATAAGTGCCCAAAGTTTCGGGAGGTACATCCGCCAAAATGCTCGGAAAGTACAGACCCTGCGAGGCAATTTCTATGGATTTTTTATTGACATCGGAAGCGAAAATTTTAAAATCTCGTTTGAGATTATGCTTTTTGATGTAATCGAAGAGCAGGATGCCGAAAGTGTAAGCCTCCTCGCCGGTAGAGCAGGCGGGCACCCACACGCGGAGAGGTTCATCGGCTTTAAGATTTGCAAAAAGTCGCGGAATAACCGATTTATCGACTTCCCGGAAGAAATCTTTATCGCGGAAAAAGCGAGTGACACTAATTAAGAAATCACGCCACAGTATTTCGGTTTTGTCCTCGTTTTCGAGTAAAAAATCATAAAAACTTTGCAGGTCGGCAATGTTGTGCAATAACATTTGCTTTTCCATGCGCCTTTGCAGCGTAGCGGGCTTGTATTCCGAAAAATCAACCCCCGAAACCGTACTGATGTGTTCGATAATTTTTTCGTAAACGGTCTCTTGCTCCGTAAAAACGGAGGAAGGTGTTTTTGTAGTCGTTTTTGTTTTCTTCGATTTGAGAATGGCAGCGAGCTTTTGCCCGATTTCTTCCGGCGGCAAAACCTCGTCCGCAATGTCGAGTTGTATCAGCGACTCGGGCATACTCTCGAACTCGGCCGAGTCGGGCGACTGCACCAGCATAATGCCGGCGTTTTCTTTAATCGTGCGTGCGCCGCGACTGCCGTCCGTACCCGAGCCGGAAAGGATAATACCGACGGCATTATTTTTCAGCTCGGCACCGAGCGAATGAAAAAATTTGTCGATGGGCAGGTTGAGGGTACTGCCGTCGCTGCGGTCGTACAGATTCAGCATGCCGTACTGCAAACTGAGCGTTTTATTGCCCGGCATCAGGTAGATGTGATTGGCTTCGGGCAGTATGCTTTTGGTCATCTCCCGCACGGGCATGTCGGTATATTTTTGCAACAATTCCGCCATGACACTTTTAAAATCAGGTGACAAATGCTGCACAATAACGAACGCCGCCCCGGTTTTCGAAGAGAGTCCGCTTAATAACTTACGCAATGCATCCACACCCCCGGCGGATGCTCCAATTCCCACAATTTTCATATTTGAGTCGCTTATAATATGCTTGAAATCCCTGAAATCGGATTTCAAACCCTGTTATTTTCAATCAAACTCAAATTTATTGATTTTAAAGGAAATATGTACAAAAAACTCGGAATTGATGAAAAAAGAAGAAAAAGGAGATTTTATTTAAAAAAAGTATCGGTACGCAAACGGGGAAATCGCGCCTCTTTTGTTTTGACGAAATTACGGGATTTCCTTCTCTTTAGATTTAATTTTACTTTGCGCTCATGCTCTATGCACTGATTTTTTGAAGAAAATATACGAAAAAACCTTGTCCTTAAATTTACCGAAATAAATACCGTCACCTACTTATCATTGACCAAAGTCGGGCTTTTTTTTTGAAAGGCCAAAGTCGGCGGTCACTCACCCCGAAATCACTCGACCCCGGCAAGCAGTAGAATTGACCCGTGAGTTTCATCTCGCCCGTCCGTCAATCCGCTGCCCGTTTATACCTCGATTTTTTTCTGCCTGCTTTCATTTTCAGTCCTTGGATAAATAATACCGTGAATAAAGCCCCGCTGCCGAGTGCCGCCAAAACGAACAATCCGTTTCCGCCGCTGCACAACGCACCGCAGGAGAAAAGAACGGTAGATATGAACAGACCGAGCATCAGCAGACTGCGCAAAAACAGTAAAAAACCGTTGGGCTTTTGATTTTTTTTCTTGGCTGCCCGCACGTATTTTTTAAACTTCTTACGCATTGTCTTTCGACTAAAAATCGTTTCCGCAGTCGATCTTTCATCTGCTTTCCCGCCTTGCAGCACGATAAATTCCGCCTGCGCCGCCCCTTCCGTATGATGATACGCCTGAAAAGCCCGCACATTCGTCCACGTCAGCACAATCATCAGATAACCCAAAATCAGACCGATGTCTAAAATTTTTTGACGTACATAATTCGGCTTCCAAAACCGATAACGTGCCCGCCGTATCGGGTAGCACGCGAAGCAAAGCAGAAATAATCCGATGCCGGCGTAATAGACCGCAACGGGAATTTTGATGCCCGCCGCAAAAAGGTCGATAGCCGTTTGCCAAGCTAAAACGGCAAACGCAAGATTGAAGAAAACGATAAAAATTTGGGTCATACACGGTTTATCGTAAGCCCATAGAGACGCTTTGCGCAGGATATGCATCGGGTTAATTTTTGGTAATTTAAGGTCAAACTTTCCTCCTTTTTCACTTCAAATCATTCCCCGACCTTGGTACGGGGCAGGCAGCGTATTAACAATTATCATGCTTTGAAGCCAAAACCGAGAAAAGTTATACTCTCTCAAAATGCACAATTTATTCTTTTATCATCACTTATCTCAATCCGTACTCGGTCGGTAACGTTTCTTTTTCTTACCCTTTGTTTGTCGGAAAATTCCGAAAACCAACACAAACATCAAAAATGTTCCTCCGATCAATACTGCTGCCGCCAAACCGTTGAAGCCGGAGCAGGCAATCGCACAAGATAATACGGCCAACACAGCGACCAAAGCCAAAAAGCCGAGAATTTTACCGGCAAGATTACGGACATCGACTTTATCTCCGTTTTGTCTTTGTGACCGCACATACTTCTTAAACTTTTTCCGCAACGCTTTTCGACTGAAAACCTTTTCCTCCGCCGGTTCCTCGGCAATTTTGCCGCCTTGCAGCACGATAAATTCCGCCTGCGCCGCCCCTTCCGTATGATGATACGCCTGAAAAGCCCGCACATTCGTCCACGTCAGCACAATCATCAGATAACCCAAAATCAGACCGATGTCTAAAATTTTTTGACGTACATAATTCGGCTTCCAAAACCGATAACGTGCCCGCCGTATCGGGTAGCACGCGAAGCAAAGCAGAAATAATCCGATGCCGGCGTAATAGACCGCAACGGGAATTTTGATGCCCGCCGCAAAAAGGTCGATAGCCGTTTGCCAAGCTAAAACAGCGATGGTCGAGTTGAGAAAAATGATAAGAATGCGCGCGGTGCGCGGGTGATTAAATGCCCACAGTGATGTTTTTTGTAAAATATTCATTGTTTT
The DNA here is from genome assembly GCA_020629965.1 of Saprospiraceae bacterium. Classification (GTDB taxonomy): domain Bacteria; phylum Bacteroidota; class Bacteroidia; order Chitinophagales; family Saprospiraceae; genus JAHDCG01. The sequence continues at coordinate 9,546 of JAHDCG010000129.1, forward strand.
TACGGTTTTACGGTTGACGGTTGACGGTTTGACGGTTGACGGTTTGACGGTTGACGGTTGATGGTTTGACGGTTGACGGGGCCGTCCACCGTACTACCGTCCACCGTCCACCGTCTCTAAACCAACGAAAACCCTCCGTCCGTTACCAGACATTGTCCGCACATCCAATCCGCGCCGGTCAGCAGGAAAA
>JAHDCG010000129.1:9835-16726 GCA_020629965.1 Saprospiraceae bacterium
CCGTCCGTTACCAGACATTGTCCGCACATCCAATCCGCGCCGGTCAGCAGGAAAAGTACTGCTTCGGCGACGTCTTCGGGTGTGCCTAATCTGCCCGCCGGAGTACGGCGCAGGGTTTCTTTTTTCATTTCTGCGGCAGCGGGAAAAGGCGGCATATTTTCGCTTTCGATTAAGCCCGCCGTGACGGCATTGACTCGGATATTTCGCGGCGCCAACTCGACGGCTAAGTAGCGCACCGTGCTTTCCAAAGCCGATTTTGCGACGCCGAGTGCGCCGTAGTCGAGCGTCACGCGGCGGCTGCCCGTACCCGAAACGGCTACCATTTTTCCGCGCTGCGGCATCAACGGCAGACAGGCGCGGGCGCATTGCAAAAAAGACTTGGTACTGATGTTCAGCGTCAAATCCCATTGGTTGGGTTTCACTTGGTGCAGCGGTTTAAAAACGGTCAGCGCGGCGCAATGCACGAAGTAATCGAGGTGCGTGGTGTGCCTGTTTATTTCCGCAAACATTTGGCTGATTTCCTGCGGAAAAGCAAGATTGTATTTCAACAAAAATACCTCCGCTCCTCCGGCTTTCAGTTCTTTCTCAATCTCAAAAGCTGCCGCGTCGTTTTGCAAATAATTGAGAAAAAAACGGGTCACGCCCCGCGCCGCTAACGTCCGCGCGATGCAGCCGCCGATACCGCGGGTGCCGCCGGTCAGAAAAGCTGTTTTTTGATTTTTTGACATGAGGAAAATATTGAAATATTGAATCGTTGAAATACTCTTATCGATGAGTGGTTTTTGCAGAATACACGCTCGACGACTCAGCAGAAAATTAAATGATACTTTTTTCGCAGGGAGAACAAACAGTAAATTACTTTGTACAGATTTTTATCCTCAAAATACAAGCAAAATACTGAATATCAATAGTTTACGCCTAAACGCTTGACTAATAATCCGCATAATATTCCGGATTGGTTTTGTATAAAATGTAATCGAGAAAGTGCTTAACGGTTAGCAACCGCGAGAGGGCGGCGGCGGTTTCTACGCTGTTTTTGGTTACTTTTTCGAGCATGGACTTTATTTCCGCATCGTCGAATTTGAAGCCGAATTCCTGCTCGATTCCAAACCTGATATCCAGCAAGTCGATAGACTCTGCGTCGAGTTCGTCTTTGAGATTAGAATTCGATTTTACCTCGTCTTCGGGTATTTGCAAAGACATAGCGACGATGGTGCGCAGGGGCGGAAAAATTGTTTCGGGTGTGTGCATATTTACGATTTACGAATTATGAATTACGATTTCATTGAGTTGGTTCGGTAAATTGAGGTTTGTGCATTTTTTTCAAATAAACAAAATCCACAAACAAACGATTAAACACATCCACATTCACACGCTGATAACCAAGCAAGAATTTTGCCCGCCGAAACCGAAGGAATTGGATAGAATATGTCGCAATTTCGCGTCACGTGCGGTGTGCGGCACGTAGTCCAAATCACATTTTTCGTCGGGGTTTTGCAGATTTATCGTCGGCGGAATAACTTGATTTTGCAGCGACAAAACGGAAGCCGCCAACTCTATCGCGCCCGCCCCGGCAACCAAATGCCCGAACATCGACTTGTTGCTGCTGACGGGAATTTTGTACGCCGCCGCACCCAACACCTGTTTGAGTGCGTAGGTTTCCGTGGGGTCGTTCATGCGGGTGCCGGTGCCGTGAGCGTTGATATAACTGAGGTTTTCGGGAGCGATTTCGGCTTCGGTCACGGCTTGTTTTATCGCGGCGACGGCTCCGTTTGCATCTTCCGGCTCGTCGGTAATGCGGTATGCGTCGGCGGTGCAGCCGTAGCCGGTTAAGTACGCCAAGATTTCGCCGCCGCGCTTTTTGCAGTGTTCTTCTGCTTCCAAAACAAAAAAAGTCGCGCCTTCGCCCGCCATAAAGCCGTCACGGTCGCGGTCGAAGGGGCGGCTCGCGGTTTGGTAATCATCGTTTCTTTTTGACAAAACACCTAACAAACTGAAGGCAGACATACCGTCGGGATTGGTGACGGAGTCCGCGCCGCCGGTCAGCATCACGTCACAGAGTCCGTGTTTGATTTTGTGAAATGCCTCGCCGACAGCCTGCGAAGAAGAAGTGCAGGCAGTCGTAATCGTTTGGCTGACCGCCTGCGCCCGATAGGTAATCGACAGGTGCGCCGCGATGCTGTTCGGGATGCTTTTCAGCGGCAGCAGCGGGTGCGTGTTTTCTAAAACGGTTTTGCGAAATTCGGCTTCCGAGAGGTCGGCGTAGCCCGCTGCCGCCATGCGCCGAAAAGAAGAGTAATCGAGCGGTGCTTCGCCGAGGTCGTTCGCGCCGCCGCCGCTCGCGCCGACCGATACGCCGGTGCGAAAGGGGTTTAGGTTCGGAAAATCCAAACCGGACTGCGCTGCGGCTTCGGCGGCGGCAATCATCGACATTTTGCCGGCGCGGGTCAGCAGTTTGGCGGCTTTACGGTGATTGAGTTTGCTTTGCAACTCGCGGTCGGTCAGCGGCACGTTCGCCCAAAAACGCACGGGCAATGCCGAGGCGTCGAAAGACTCGATCGGGCGGGCGGCGGATTTGCCTGCCCGTAAACTTTCCCAAAATATTTCTTTACCGACGCCGAAAGGGGAGACCGTTCCGACGCCGGTGATGACGACTTTTCGGTTCATTTTTCGGTGTTTTTCGGATGAAGGTAATCGACGTCGCGCAGTAAAAACGCATAATGCTTGCGCAGGCGCGGTCTTTCGTCGGCTATTTTTTCGGCGGGTATCGGGCGCAGACCGGTGACGATTTTTCCCGTAGAAATCAGTTTTCCCTCGCATCTGATTTGTATTTCCGACGCCGCAAAAGCCGTTTGTTTATCGACGATACGGGCGGAAATTTCCAGTAAGTCGCCGGGGTGTACGGGCTTTTTAAACTTCATTTTTTCGACCATAATCAATAGGGTCGTCAGGCGATAATCAGAGGAAATTTCCAACAGCGCACCCGCCGCCTGTGCCGCCGCTTCGATTTGCAGTGCGCCGGGCAGTATCGGAAAACCGGGAAAGTGGTCTTGTGTCCAGTCTTCGGTCACGGAAATCGCCTTGCGGGTCACGATACTGCGCCCGGGGTCGAGTTCCGTTATTTTGTCGATGAAAAGGTAGCGCATGTTGCTTGACTTGTCTGCGGTCGCGAGGGGCGACCGGATGTTCTTATTGCTTGACAAGACAAAGGTAGGACGGGGAAACGGCTGAAATTTATCGAATGTCGATACGAAGAAAAATAATTTTATTGATATTCGATAAAAATTTATATGGAACGGAGGAGTTGAGAGGTTTTGGGGTTAGGAGGTTGGGGAGTCGAGGTGTTTTCAACGATTCAAAAATTCAACAACCGCTTACCGCCAAAAAACGCCTAAGCGCAGCGAAAAGGCTAATTGATTAACCGAAGTCTCTTCCCGAAAAAAGTCGCCGGTATTTTCGTCGGCGAGTTCGCCGAGACCGTCCCATCTGACGGTCGGGTAGTGCTGAAAACGCAGCATCGGGGTCAGCGAAAGGTAGTTTTTGTAGTGAATATCGAAGCCCGCGCCCAGACCGATAAAAAAGGCGGTACGACGCGGCGGCAGCAGCATTTCTTCGGCGGCGTCGCGGTAGCTGAGGTAGGTCATCGTTGCACCGGGCGCGATTTGCACAAAGACCGAACGCCGCATGTTTTCGGCGGAAGTGAGTTTTTCCTTTTTGTCTAAGCGGTCGAAAAAATCGAAGGGGTAAACGTTGCCGTTGAGTTGCAGATTGTAAAATTCGGCGTAAAAATTGCCTTCGGGAAAGCCTGTGTTTTCCAAACCCGGTGTTTTAAATTTTGCAAACCCCGCCTCCGGCATAATGTCCAAATGCACATCTTTCAGCTTTATCCGATAGTCCGCCGCAAAGCCGTGTCCGTTGCCAAACAGCGGCACGTTTTCGCCGATGAGTCCTTGCCAATAGGGCGCGTAAACGCTGCGGTGACTCAAGGCAATCCCGATTTGCGCGGAGGCACAGACAGTCGAAAAACATAGTAAAACAGCAAGGAAAAAGCGTAGCAGCGGCATAGAGGAAATATTGTTTTGCGGTTTAAACGCTGTTTTTATCCGGGCATTTTGGCTTTAACAAAAAATCAATAAAAAAAAGTCAGTCGGCACGAAAACCGACTGACTTTATGTGTTTAGCAAATACCACAGAGATGTGCGGAGCTTCAACGATTCAACAGAAATCATCACTGCCCCCCGTGCAATTCCTCCTGCAATTGCTGCAACTCCTCCCACTTACCGGCAGCGGCGAGTGCGGCCTGCTGCGGCCAGGTAGTCGGTTTGTGTACGCGGTAACGAGGACCGGCGGCTTCCAGTATTTCTTCCAAAAATTGTACGGAAGTTTCCGCTAATTGGGAGAAAGAATAGATGCCTTTATCGTTCAGCAGGCCGTCGATTTTCGGACCGATACCTTCGATGCGGGTCAGGTCGTCGTGTTTTTTCGCGCCTTCTACGTTGCGTCTGTCCACGATTTTAGCCTCGCCCGTATTGCGCGTTTCGCCGACTACGGACTTTGACAATTCGACCGAGTCCATGTTCATCATCATTGTTTTCAGCGTCTCGAAGTCGATGCCTTTGACCACCTCGACCTCGCGCACGACCTCGACCGGCACTTCTTTGATAATTTCTACTTCACGGATAATTTCTACCTCCTTAATCACTTCGACGGGGACTTCCTTGATGACTTCCACTTCTTTAATCACCTCGACCGGCACCTCTTTTTCAACCTCCACTTCCTTGATGACTTCCACCTCTTTTATCACTTCAACCGGCACTTCCCTGACGACTTCTACTTCTTTAATTACCTCGACCGGCACCTCGCGTATCATCTCTACTTCTTTGACTACTTCCACTTCCTTGATGACCTCGACGGGTACTTCTTTGATAACTTCCACCTCCTTAATCACTTCGACTTCTTTAATTACTTCTACCTCGACTTCTTTCACTACTTCCACTTCCTTGATGACTTCGACGGGCACTTCTTTGATGACTTCTACTTCTTTAATTACCTCGACGTCGCGGATGACTTCTACCTCTTTGAGCAATTCTACGGCTACTTCTCTGATGACTTCGACTTCTTTAATCACCTCCGTTTCCTGAATGATTTCGACCGGTACTTCTTTGATGATTTCGACCTCTTTTACCACCGGCACTTCTTTCTCTACGATGACTTCACGAATGACTTCCACCTCGCGCAGCAGTTCGATTTCTCTGACGGTTTCGACCGGCACTTCACGAATGACTTCGACTTCTTTAATGACTTCGATTTCGGTCGGTTTGGCTTCCGATTTGCGACGCAGTGCGCCGAAACTCGTCTCCAGCGAAGCGTAATTTTCGGTGTACTCATCCAGTTCTGTCAGTAGTCGCTTGCGTTCCTGCTCGGCATTTTGCAGGCGGGCTTCGAGTGCCGCATAATTTTCGCGCAGCGAGGCGGTTTCATTTTCGCGCTCGTCAAAGGCGGTTTGCAGCCGGGTGTAGTCTTGAGTGCGCGTGTTGTATTTGCCTTCGAGTACCCCGATTTGGGTTTCGAGGTCATTTTTGCGACCTTCTAACAGCGAATACTGCGAGCCGAATTCTACGGCTTCTTTGGCATATTTGTCGTGCGCCGTTTGCAGCGTCGCGTAAGACGTTTTATGGTCACGCAGTTCGGTTTCGAGAATTTTATATTTAGATGAACCTGACAAACTGCCGAGCCATATACCGAGCGCGGCGGCTACCAGCCCGAAGATAAAAGGTAACAGAAAAAGAGCCATAATGAGGATATTTTAAAAAAACGCTTTCATCCCGCAGGAGCGTTTTGTAAGTTTTTTTGGATAAAATGAGAGTGTCGGATTGAGAAAGCCAATAAAAGAAAAGCGATAATTCTTACTCAAAAGGTGACTCAGAGTCAACCGGTGAGTAAAACCGGGCGTAGTTTAACTCGTTGCCGTCGCCTGCAACACAATCTCCGTGCGGCGATTTTGCCGGCGGCCCGGTTCGTAGTTGTTATCACCGATGGGCTTACTTTCTCCGTACCCGACGGCAGTCATCCGGTCGGCGTCGATACCGTTTTCGCTCAAATAATCACGCACACTCTCGGCGCGTTTGCGCGAAATACGTTTGTTGTCGTTTTTATCGCCGATGCTGTCGGTGTGACCGCCGATTTCCAGGTTGCTGTCCGGCACTCTGTCCATAAAATAAATCATATCCGAGAAAATTTCTTTTTGCTCGCTCGACAGGCTGATTTCGGTTTCGCCCGACTCAAAAAATAAAGTCAGCGGCTGTCCGACCACGTTTTCGCGAATGCGCTCCAAGCGGCTGTCCGTCAGGCTTTTTTCGGCAAAAGCGAAAGTGATGCCGTTCGTAATTCTGCCGTCGGTCAGATTATCCGCATCCGCGACTTCGCTGTCCGATACGATTTGCGCGGCATCGACCCCGAGGTTTTCCAGTTCTTCCTTGATGGTATTTGCCCGCGCCAAACCCATGTCCGGGTACAGCTCCGGTGCCGGCTCCGACTCGTCGTAGTAACCCGTGACGGTCAGCACCCGGTCGGCGTTGCTTTTCAGATAATCGGCGGTATTCGACAGCAGCGTATTCAAGCCGTCACCGACGGGCAGCAGCGCGGCAGAACCCGCAGAAAAGGTAAAAAAGTCTTTCGCCCGCACGGAAAAATCGCCGTCGCGTACCGTCATTCCGGTGGCGTCGCCGAGCGAGGTGTCGATGCTTTCGGTGACCTCGGCATCGTTGTTACCGCAAAAATAACTTTTGAGAAAAAGGCTGCCGCCGATGAGCCAAAGGGCGAGAAGAATGCCGGCGAGCCACTTAAAGGCAGTGTTGTCCATATTTTTAGTTTTTCGATTGAAAGGAATAT
>JAHDCG010000130.1 GCA_020629965.1 Saprospiraceae bacterium
TTTTTCGTAGTGTGAAAGCTGAAATTTAAGTTTTATTTCCCTGAAAAAATACCGTGAAAACCAACCAACTCAACGTAATGACGACCGCCGCCGTGAAAAGCGGATACAGCACATCCATCGCCGCTAAGTAGCCGCCGATGGCCGGCGGCAATGCCGCGCCGAAAGATTGCATGGATTGATTGATGCCGAGGATTTGCCCTTGCTGCGTCTGCGAGGCTTGCCCCGAAATGACGCTGATGAGATTGGGTGCGGAAATGCCCTGCGAAATAGCAATAATCGGCGCAAAGGCAAATTCCCACGCGATATTATCGGGAATAGTCACCAAAAAAACGCCGGCGGCTAAGGTTAAAATCGTGACTTTCAGCAAGGTCGCCGGCGGATATTTTTTTGCCAAACGCGGCACCAAACCGCCCTGCGTAATGACCAACCACACGCCGACCCAGGCGTACATGATGCCGATGTCTTTTTCGGTGTAGGCAAATTTATCAATCAAAGCGACGGCAAAAAACTGGGTGAAAAAGCCGAAACCGAGGGTCAATAAAAGCGAAACGGCGAAAACGACGCGTAGATTCGGCGTTTTAAAAGAGTAAGCGATATTGCGAAAACCCGTGAAAAAACTGACCGCCCGCGTGCCTTTTTCTCGCAGCGTTTCTTGGAAAAGCGCGTAAACCAAAGCGATATTAACGCCGGTAATAAAGGTCGTAAACCAAAAGGGCGTAGCGGCATTAAACCACGAAACCACGCTTTCGTCTGCCATCAGACCGCCGAGTGCCGGTCCCAAAATGAAGCCCAAACCAAACGCCATTCCGACAAAACCGAAATTCTTTGTCCGCTCCGCGCCCTCGCTGATGTCGGCAATCGCGGAGTAAACAATCGAGATATTTCCGCCTGTAAAACCCGGCAGCATCCTGCTGAAAATCAACAGCCACAGACTGCCCTTGAGCAGCGCGACCGCAAACAAAAGATAACCGACCATCGTGCCGAACAGCGAGAGCATCAACAGCGGTTTGCGCCCGTAGCGGTCGGAGAGGGCGCCGAGTATCGGTGCGCCGAAAAACTGCATAATCGGATACGCCGCCAACAGCCAACCGTACAGCACCGAGCGGTCGGCATTGCTGATTTCGGTGGTAAAAAAATCGGAAGTCGGCTCGAAAAACAAAGCGGGAATCACGGGAATAATAATGCCGATGCCCAACATGTCGATAAAGACGGTCAGAAAAACGGGGAGCATTTGCTTATTTTTCATAGAGAAGGCAGTTTTTGGGAAAACGGGTTAAATTTGTGTTTTGCCGCTGCGAAAGTAAGTTAATAATGTTGAATGGTTTAGGCGTTTAAGCGTTTAGACACTCAATCACCCGGCAAAGGTGTCTTTTCCGGTAACCGGTTTTAAATTTGATTTCATGAAATTATTATTTCTCACTTTATGTTTACTCTGCCTCTTTTCCTGTCAAAATCCGCCGGCGGAAACGACCGAAACGCCGATTGAAAAACCGGAAATTTCCGATGATTTGCTCGTGCGTCTTTCCGCCGAAATGACGAGTAACCCGCAGACGGAGGCGGAGAAAGAGCGCAACGAAATACTGAATTATGCGATTGAAAATAATTTGAATATTCGGGAAACGCAGAGCGGATTGTTTTATTTGATTACCGAAAAAGGGGAGGGCGAGCAACTGAATTGGGGCGATAAAATTAAAGCCGATTACACGGGTACCTTTCTCGACGGACAGGTTTTTGACAGCACAAAAAACAAAGACGAGCCGCTCGAATTTTACATCGGAAATATGATTGACGGATGGAACGAAGGGCTGCAACTGCTGCGCCCCGGAGCAGCGGCGACTTTTTTGGTGCCGTCGCGCTTGGGCTACGGAGAGAAAGGAATTGAAGTGAAAAAAGGGCAGTATTTGGTGCCGCCGGGGGCGGTTTTGCGGTTTGATTTAAAAGTGGTCGAGAAGCTTTCGGAGTAAAAAAAAACGGTTCTTCGGAATAAAAGACAGAATCTAAAAATAAAAGTTTGTAAAAACAGGAGCATGTAAATTTTAATTATTAGTTAAATCTTAATTTGTTCAAATAGCTTATTTTGGGTTTAAGCGGCGAGAAAATTAATTTCAAGTGATTTTTTTCATTGCTTTACACATTTTTAATCGATTAAAGCGGTTGAAGATAGAACATATAGTAATAATTATATTTGCATTTGATAAGTAAAGTTTTTATTTTTGCAGAGTTACAAAATGAAAACAAAGAAGACGATTTATATCTCCACACCATTTTTACATTTTTACATTTTTTCTGTACTTTCTCAACCATCCTTCTGTTATTAAAAGGGTTATGTCTGACCTGTCAGAGTAGTGTCTCGATTTTAAAATCTATTTGGGTTTAAATAATTTGCAGGCTTTATTTCAATCGTTGTCAGATATTTTAAATCTTTACCCTAATACACATCGCAAGAGTTGTGCGATTACAAAGAACCTCAAAATGAAAACAGTAACAAACAAACACAGAAAAGCATTCTTCCGTCCGTTTCAGTTCTTCCGCGTGAAGGTTCTTCTCTGAAACTTACTCTCCGTATAAACATTAATCGGCATTAATTTCATTATCAATCGGGTGTTTTTTGATTTAAAAATCAAAAGCAGTCTTTATTCGTTTCGTTTGGCGTCATAATGACCGGCGACACGGACAAAGACAGAATTTCGTTTTTTGTCAATAACAATGTCCGGTCGGCAATACTGCTTTCGTGTATCCGAGTGCTTGATTGTCGCTTCTGTCTGTGAGACAGCCGATGTTTCCTGCACTTTTGCAAAAAAACAGTTTTCCGTAAGATAGAAATTATCGTTTTTGATTTAATAACCTTTTAAAATAACAATCAGGTTACCGGGCATTCCTATGTCCCTAACAAACTTACTGCGCTTAGCTGCCGCAGTCAGATGCTCCTTTCATTGTCTAAACGCATATTTCGTCCGAAATATCAAGGTTCAAAATATATCGGGGAGTTTTTTAAAAAAAATCAATCATGAAAACAACAACACATTCACAGAAAAAAGCAACTCTCTTGCTTTGCTTTCTCTTTTTCTTCTTTTACAATTTTATACAAGCACAGGATGATACCCCCTGCGAATGTGCCCAACGCTGGACGGGCGGCGCAGCGTGGAATCCGGACGGCACCGTCAACGACTCCAACAGTGCCGGTCCTCCAAACGGCATCATCAAATGCGCGAGTGCCGCGAGTACCCAATCCAACATCATTTCGGAAGGTTGTACCTACAACTCGTCACAGTTTGAAATCGACCTGACCCAATTTCCAACCTGTATCTCGCCGAATACGGGCGTGCCCGTCACTTTCAACGGTCCGCAGGAAGGCTGTGAGATACTATGGCTCAATTTTGACGTGCGCCCCAACGCGGGCAGCTACGACTACCAAATCATCGGCGGCGGTATCGGTTGGGCACTTTATAATGTAGATGACGTAGTCGCCACCACCTCGACCGACCCGATAACGAATTTATCGGGAGATTGCAACGTCTTAGAACCCCTCGCCTGCGGCGACGCTTTCGGTAACTCCTTCGTAACCTTCGAGGTACCGGCTTTTCCCAATGCTTCCAACCTCTACTTAGCAATTTGGGATGAAACCGAATGTGTACCGAGTCCTGCGTTCTCCATCAACTTCAAAGCACGTTTCGGCTGCGGAAACCCCGCAGTCTGTGTCTTGGAAACCCCCGAACCCGCAGTTGCCGAATGCAGCCCGACCGGCTCGACGTACACCGTCACCGTTCCGATTTCGGGTATCAACGGCACTTATGTCGCCATAGATAATAACACCGGAATTGCGGTATCTCCCGCCGTCGTACTGACGAGCGAAGCAGATGCCGGTCCCGTTACCACAGGCACTATCGTCGCTACTTATCCTTCGGGTACCGATTACAATTTCACCATCACCGAAACCGCCGAAGCCGTCGATAATTTCTCGGAATGCACGGCGACCTTCAGCGGTATTTCTCCGATGTGTTGTACGCTCGAAGTAGATTGCTCCGCCCTGACTACGACGAATTTGAGTTGTCTCACCGATATTCCCGCTCCCGATAACAGTTTGGTCAACGTTACCAACTCTTGTAACCCGCCGGTTATCACCTCTGCCGATGTTACTGCGGGCGGCAACGGTTGTCCCGATACCCCGATTACCGTTACCCGTACCTATACCGTGACGGACGGAGCGGAGTCGGAAGATTGCATTCAAACCTTTGTATTAACTACGCCTGCGCCGAGCATTGCCTGTCCCGCTTCGCTGACCGTAGAATGCTTAGCGGATATCGTACCCGGCACCGCTACGGCATCCGACGGCTGTGCGGGAGCATTGACCGTCGTACCTTCCGCTCCTGTGCTGTCTTCCGGTTCTGTTTGCTGCGACGGTGCGGTTTACCAAATCACCTACTCCGCCGTCGATGTATGCGGGCGCGCAACGAGTTGCACACAAAATTTCACACTCGACAACGCAGCCCCGACCATTTCCTGTCCTGCGGCAATGACCGTCGAATGCTTGGCGGACGTTGTTCCCGGCACGGCGACGGTGACGACTTCTTGTGGCTTAGGCAGCAATGCGGTAACGACAAGCGCACCCGTTTTGACATCGGGACAAGCGGGCTGTGCCGGTGCGATTTATCAGATTACTTATTCCGTCGAAGACGAATGCGGACGTGCGGCGAGTTGTACACAAGCCTTTACGCTCGACAACGCTGCCCCAACAATTTCCTGCCCTGCGGCAATGACGGTAGAATGCTTAGCGGACGTTGTTCCCGGCACGGCAGCGGTGACGACTTCCTGCGGCTTAGGCAGCAATGCGGTAACGACAAGCGCACCCGTTTTAACTTCGGGACAAGCGGGCTGCGCCGGCGCGGTTTATCAAATTATTTACTCCGTCGAAGACGAATGCGGACGCGCGGCGAGTTGTACACAGGATTTCAGCATAGTAAATACAGCACCCGTGGTAAGCTGCCCTGCTGATTTGACGGTTACTTGCGTCGCGGATATTGCTCCCGTCATACCGACTTTTACGAGTGCCTGCGGGTTGACAACCAACGGCTTTACGGTAGGTGCGGCAATGTTGACCTCGGGTACGGCGGGTTGCGACGGTGCGGTTTATCAAATATTGTACTCGATAACGGATAACTGCGGACAGACAGTAAGTTGCACTCAAAACTTTACGTTGATGAATGCGGCACCGACGATTACCTGCCCGGCTCCGCAGACAGTAAATTGTGTATCGGACATCGAAGCGGGAACACCTGTCTCCTTTTCGGAATGTGATTTGATTACCGACGACTTTACCGTAAGTGAGCCGATACTAACGACGGGAACGGCACTTTGTGACAATGCGATTTACACCTTGACTTACAGCGTAGCGGATGTGTGCGGACGCACGGCAAGTTGTACGCAGGATTTTACATTAAACACAGAAGGTCCGGTCATCACTTGTCCGGCAAACCAAACGGTAATTTGCTTTGCTGACATTACGCCGGGAATACCCGCTTTTGAGACGGACTGCAACTTGGGGACGCTGCCGATTGCCGACACCGCTCCGACTTTGGCGACGGGAACGGCGAACTGCGGGGGCGCGGTTTACGAAATCGTTTACACCGTAACCGACATCTGCGGAGAAAGTGCCGCTTGTACGCAACAATTTATTTTAAATCCGCCGCCGACGGAGGTTATTTTTGAAGAAAATACAACCGTGGAATGTTTTGCCGACATAAATCCGCAACCCGAAGATTTGACTTTTACGGTAGGTTGCGGATTGGGCGGTGATGTGACAATAACTGCGGGAGCGGTCAACGGCGGCGAAAACTGCAACGGCACGACGGCGGAATATTTGTATGAACTGACGACTGACTGCGGCGAGGTGTTGAATTTTACCAGAACCTACACGATTGCAAACGAGGGGATTGTTTTGGAAAATTGCACGGAAACCGTCATCATCAGTTGTTTTAACGAGTTGCCGCCGGTTTCCGTTTTTGATTTGGACTTTACGTCGGCCTGCGGTAGTGAAACAGAATTTTCTTTCACCGAAGGTTATGCGGATAACGATGTCTGCACCGGGCAATTTATCAGAGAGTACGTTTTGACCGATGACTGCGGTAACGAGGAAAGCTGCACCGTGACTTGGCAGTTGGAAAACCAAGCTCCGGTAATCGTTTCTCCGGGTGATTTGACCTTGGATTTGACGGATACGCCGCGCGAAGAACTGATTCAAGATTGGATAAACTCTATGCAGGTCGAGGGGTCGTGCGGCGTATCGGTGGCCGATATTACGAATAATTACGACCCGGAAGGCTTTGTCGAATGGGGCTGTAGTACGCGCACCGGTACGCAGGAAGTTACTTTTTCTTCCGTTTCCGAATGCGGTATCGAAACCTTGATGACCGCTTCGATTTATTTGAATGATTTTCAGGCGCCTTCGTGTGCGGTGCAGGGCGATTTGACGATTGCCTGCGATGACCCCGATTTTGAAAATACGCTTGACACTTGGTTGGCTTACGACGGCAACATTACAGACTTTAACATTCCGGTAGCGGTGACCTCGGATTTTCCCGCTGATTTTGTCTATACTGATGCACAAGACGGCATGGAAATCACCTGGACGGCGACGGATGTCTGCGGTAACGCGAGTGTCTTTTCGGCGCTGCTGACGATTATTGACGAGAATGCTCCCGTAATTATCAACCCGGCTCAGGATATGAGTTTAATTGCTTCGCAGAATACGGTGGCGGAAATTCAAAATTGGCAAATGACACAAGCCGGGGCGATTGCCGAAGACAACTGTGACGCTGACCTGACTTGGACGCAGTCACCGGAAGATATTCTGACAGGAATCGACTCTGACTTTTCGGGAGCAACCGTAACTTTCACGGTGACCGATGACTTCGGGAACAGCGTATCGACGACCGCGACGGTCAGCATCGAAGGTACTTTGCCTTTGCAGTTTTTGGAATTTCCTGCCGACCGCGCCGTCGATTGTGCAACGGGGGCGGGCGCACCCGATATGCCGACGGTAGTCTATAACTGTCAGCCGCCGACGAGTGAAATGACCGAAACCTTCATCGAAGGAGAATGCTGCAACGACTCTTATTTGCACCGCACCCGGACTTTTACGGACGACTGCGGCTATCAATGCGAGCGCACCCAAATTATATCTTTTTACGATAATACGGCACCGACTTTCACCTTCACGCATCCCGAATTGGAAAATGCCGCAGCGGGAGACACGATTGGTCTATTTTCTTCGGAAATGAATATTGCCGCGCTCGGCGCAGATGCAGTCGATGACGTCAGTGCAGTCTGCACGATTACGGAGGAGGTGACGATACTCGATACGCTCAACTGTTCTTACGGCAATTATTTGTACCTGATGAGATTGGATTTGACGGCAACGGACGATTGCGGTAACAGCGGGAAATTCGAGGTGTATGTACGCTACACGGACGACATTCCGCCGGTGTTTGTGTACGTGCCCGAAGACCAATCTATCGGTTGCAATACTCCGCCCGTTTTTCCGGAAGCAATAGCGGAAGACAATCACGGCATCGCTTATTTTTACTATCAGGATGTAGTGTCGGGGGTCGAGTGTCCCGGTATTTCTTACGTCACGCGACACTGGACAGCAATCGATGTTTGCAACAACGCGGTGACGGCTTCTTCGCAAATCGAGATAAAATCGAGCGGTGATTTGGAGGCTACGGGGCGTTCTTTCGGTACGGATGAAGTGAGCGACAGAAAAGATGAATTGATGTTTGTGCCGACCGTTGCTAAGGAGCAAATCGCTTTGACCTTCACGCAAAAGCAAGACGGAAGAGGTGTATTGCGCATATACGATATTCGCGGTCAACAAGTAATACAGCGAGAGTTGACTTGGGAAGCGGGAGAAAATCGTACTTTTTTTGACATTGACGACCTGCCGAGCGGGGTTTATTTTGCCGTTTTACCTGACGGAAAAAATAATCGCACGGGCAGATTTTTCAAAATCAGGTAAGGAATTTTGTTCGGAGTCGCGGTAGTCGCGGGTGGCGGTCGCGGCTCTTTTTTGTCGGAGATAGAGTAACCCAAAAAAAGCCGCATCGTCAACACGATGCGGCTTTTCTCATAAATCATTCCGAGTCCTAAAACAAACTCTGAATTACGTTTTCTTCCGTAATCCCTTCCGCTTCGGCTTTGTAGTTGCGCACGATGCGGTGACGCAGCACGTACTTCGCAATTGCCTGCACGTCTTCGATGTCCGGCGAGTATTTTCCGTTGACGGCAGCGTGGCATTTTGCACCTAAGACCAAGTACTGCGAAGCCCGCGGTCCTGCACCCCAAGAGATGTATTGGTTCACTTTGTCGGTGGCGCGCTCGGTGCCGGGGCGGGTTTTGGTTGCCAATGAGACGGCATATTCCAAAACATTATCGGCAATCGGAATTTTGCGAATCAACTGCTGAAACGCCAAAATTTCCGTACCCGAAAGGATACTTTTTAAATCGTATTGCTTAACCGAAGTTGTGCCTTTGACCACCGCGACTTCTTCTGCGTAGCTCGGATAATCCAACGGAATGTTGAACATAAAACGGTCTAACTGCGCCTCCGGCAAGGGGTAAGTACCTTCCTGCTCGATGGGGTTTTGCGTCGCCAAGACGAAAAACGGGGCGGGCAAAGAGTGGCGCACACCGGAGACGGTCACGGAGCGTTCCTGCATGGCTTCGAGCAGGGCGGCCTGCGTCTTGGGCGGTGTCCGGTTAATCTCATCGGCGAGCAAAATGTTGGAGAAAAGCGGTCCGGGGTTAAATTCGAATTTGCGATTATCGCCCAAAATTTCCGAACCCGTAATATCCGTCGGCATCAAATCCGGCGTAAACTGAATCCGCTTAAAATCGAGGTCCAAAACCTGCGCAATCGTACTTACCAAAAGGGTTTTTGCCAAGCCCGGGACACCGACCAAAAGGCTGTGCCCGTTGGCAAAAAGGGAGATGATAACGGAGCGAACGACCTCGTCCTGTCCGACGATAACTTTACCGATTTCGCTTTTCAAATCGCGGTATGCCGCCGCCAGGGCATCTACTGCTTCTACGTCGGATTTATATTTTTGTGCCATTGTTTTGTTTTGAGTCGAGATTTTAGAAGTCTCGCTTTTATCGTGATGTTTTTAGAAACTGAAATTCGTCAGCGAAAACCCCCTAACCCCCGGAGCGGGGGGACTTTCTGCGTGCTTGAAATTGTGGGTTAATCTTTAAATTTTCTGTTTTTTCATTTTGCACAATAGCGAAATTTCGAGATTTACATTTTTTGAAATCGCATATAATTTCAAACCGAATTTTAATTCTGAAAACAGATACTCCCCCGCTCCGGCCTGTCCCGACTTTAGTCGCGGAGGGTCGGGGGGGCTTCATTACGGATTTACAGCATAAGAAAAATGCCTCTCCGCAAAGTTAAACAAACGTCACTAATGCAACCTTTGTTTCGTAAGCCGAGCGGAAAAACGAAGACCTTTAC
Source organism: Saprospiraceae bacterium (assembly GCA_020629965.1). GTDB lineage: Bacteria > Bacteroidota > Bacteroidia > Chitinophagales > Saprospiraceae > JAHDCG01. The sequence goes on from JAHDCG010000130.1 coordinate 9,509, forward strand.
CGAGAAACGAGCCGCCCGGCAACGGACAACCGACAACCGGCAACGAGATTTCGTAACAAAACGCCGTCTTTTACGTGAAATAAAAATACTTTGCCGAAAGTTTTCGTTATCGATTTTTATTCAACCGACACACAACACACGACCATGCTGACATATAAAAAGATTTTCCCGGCGTTTTTCTGCCTGCTCTTTATCGGACACCTACACGCTGCCGCCGTAGAATTTAACGAAAGCAGCTTCCCCGCCGTCAAACAAAGTGCGCAAATCAATAACCGCCCCTACCTCGCTTATTTCACCGCAAAATGGTGCATGCCCTGCCGCATGATGGACGAATCGACTTGGCTCGACCCCGGTCTCGCTTGGTACATGAAGCAAAACTATTACGCCGCAAAAATCGACGTGGAAGACTTCGACGGCTACGCCCTCGCCGACCAATATAAGGTGCAGGCTTACCCGACCATCATCCTCTTTGCGCCCGACGGCAAAATGCTCAAACGCATCGAAGGCAGCGTGACCGGCTCCAAATTGCTGCAATATCTCAAAGAATACGACGCTTACGAAGACCCGCCCGCCCCCGGTCCGGACGAAATTACTACTACCGCCCCGTCACCCATCGTCACCGAGCCGCATACCCCCGCGCCGGGTTACAAACTGCCGCCGACCGAGACCGAACCTGACTACGCACCCGGCTACCGACCGCCGTTAAACAAAAATATCACCAACGGCACCGGCTTATTTATTTTCAACGTAGAACGCGCGCCCGCAGAGGGCTACGGCGTGCAGGTCGGTGTCTATGCCGACTACGAAAATGTACTGCGCGAGGTCGCCGTTTATCAAGAGCAATTCAAAGAAACCGTCCTCGTACACATCGCCAAATTAGACGGCAGAACGGTCTATAAAGTTCTCATCGGAGACTTTAACAAGCGCGATAAAGCGGAAAAAATGAAAGCGGAAATCTTAGCGGCAGGTCTGCCCGATGCTTTTGTGAAGGATTTGAGTACGGTGAAATAAAACGGTGGACGGTCGATGGTGGACGGTTGACCGTTGCCCTTTTCCCGAAAACAGAAGAAAATCTAAATAATCCTCTGATCCTGCTTGTCTCTGAAGGCTCGCCTTTCAAAGTCCAAAGAATAATTCAATCCAAAACATCCTCTAATCCTGTCTGAAAAATCCTAAAATCCTCTAATCCTGCTTGTCTCTGAAGGCTCGCCTTTCAAAGTCCAAAGAATAATTCAATCCAAAACATCCTCTAATCCTGTCTGAAAAATCCTAAAATCCTCTAATCCTGTCTGCCTCTCAAGGTTCAAAAAATAATCCTGTCAAAAAAAATCCCGAACTTCCTGTCCGGAAATTCGGGAAAACTTTCGTTTGCGTGTTCACAGTTTAATACTGTTTGAAATGGGATTGTTTGCCTTTGGTATGAGAAAGAATCTCGGAGCGAAAGAGCAAAACAATCAGAAGTAAAATTGCTAAAATGAACATGGGTACGGGATTTAAAGGATGACTAAAAAAAATTGTAAAATCAGGGAGTCGAAGGTATAACGAACAAAATTTTTAAAATGTTCCTTGCTTCCTCCGGATTTTATGCGGAAAAATTCTTTTTAGAAAGGGAAATGTCGTGTTGCTGTCCTTTGCCGTAATATCGGGGTAATCTGTTGAACATGCAAGTCCGAAGTGACGAACGGCAATTTTAAGTATAAATGAAAACAAAAATCCCCCGCCGAAACCAAATTCGACGAGGGATTTTTTTAATTTCTACAAAAGCACTTCTTACAAATTCGAAGCACCTTCATTCGCGTCGTTGTAACGCTTGGTCACTTCTTTCCAGTTGATAACGTGGAAAAAAGCCTCCACGTAATCGGGACGGCGATTTTGGTAGTTGAGGTAGTACGCGTGTTCCCACACATCCAAGCCCAGAATCGGCGTACCGTCTTGCTCGACGACATCCATCAGCGGGTTATCCTGATTCGGTGTGCCGCAGACGAACAATTTATCGTCTTTATCGACGCACAGCCAAGCCCAACCCGAGCCGAATTGCGTTTTCGCCGCATTCGCAAATTCATCTTTAAACTTCTCATAAGAGCCGAAATCGCGGTTAATCGCCTTCGCAATATTCGTCGTTTTGCCCGGCTCGCCGCCGCCGTCGGGTGACATCACCGACCAAAACAAAGAGTGGTTGTAATAGCCGCCGCCGTTGTTGCGTACACCCGCACCGTGCTTGCTGACGTGCGCTAAAATGTCCTTAATTTTTTTGCCTTCGAGGTCGGTACCTTCGATGGCTGCGTTTAATTTGCTCGTGTAGCCCGCGTGGTGCTTATCGTGATGAATTTCCATGGTGCGCGCGTCGATGTGCGGCTCTAATGCGTCGAAAGAATAGGGTAAATCCGGAAGCTGAAATGCCATTATTTTAGATTTTTTTGGTTGAAAACCGATGCCGAAACGGTGTCGATTTCAATTTAGTTAGTAATAAAGTTGTCGGTCGTTTTTTGTTGACTGCTGACACGGGAATAACGGGTGAGGGCGGGGTTTGGTTTAAAATGTCATCCAATCGCTGCTTTCTTTATATCTATTCGATGATAGTCACATCTCCTTTAAAACTCAAAGATTTACCGCCCGCAAAAATCTCCGCAAACCACACATACACGCCCGTATCCGCCGGGTCGCCGTTTACCCTGCCGTCCCAACCTTCTCCTGTGCCGTTCGTCAGTATGTCCTCCGCTTCGTACAAAATATTTCCCCAACGGTCGAAGATTTTAAAAGCGCGAATTTCGTACGGATTTTTGGACAGCGGAATAAAATAATCATTGATGCCGTCGTTATTCGGCGAAAATGCCGTCGGAAAATAAATATCGGTCGTGACGTTGACGGCAACTTCCTGCGCGACGGTGCAGTTGAATTCGTTTTCTGCGGTGAAAGTGACGAGAGTATTTTGTTCGGGCGTCAGACTTGTCTCCGGGCAGTCGGTGCAGGTCAGAGTCGATACGAGTTCATCGGATGTCCAAAGGTAGCCGTAGTCGCTCGCGGTGGAGGTCAGCACGGGCGACAGCGTAAGTTCGTCACCTAAAGGCAGCGAAGCTGCGGCAGCCAAGTCGATTTCGATGCCGCCGTCCGCGACTTGCACGGGTACGAAAACACTTTCGCAGTTATTGGATAAAGTTAAGTTGTAAACGCCGGGCGATTGCACTTCGATTTCGGGGGCGGTGCTGCCGTTTTCCCACTCGTAGTTAAATCCGAAAGCAAACTCCAAAGGTCGCAAAATCAAAGAACTGTCCGGACAAATGACAAAAGAGTCGTTGATATTTCCCAAAGAAAACTCCTGCACGGTAAAGGGCGTCGGGTCTTTTTTGACGAGCACCGTCGCGTCGTAGTCGGAGGCATAAACGATGTCGGAATTGCCGACGATATCAGAGTCGAAACCCGTCATAAACGCTTGATTTTCGTAAGCTCCCACAGCGTCTGCGGGTACGGCTACGATGACCTCGATACTGTCGAGAGTCGGCTGTGCGGGCAGACTGATGTCGGTCACGGTGAGGATATTCGTACCGAGACCCGTGACCGTGCCTCCCGGATGATTACTGAGGACTTCTTTAAAAATAAAACCGGCGGGCAGCGTATCGCGCAGCACGACGGCATCCTGTGCGCGGATGTCGTTGTGAAAAATGCGGTAGGTAAACTTGGCATCGGAACAGGCGTAGGCGGGATTGGGCTGTATGTCTAATTGTAAACCGGGGATGTTGGTGCAGTTGCACATATCATCTTCGGTAACGGACTCGGGACCGTCATAAGTAGCGACAAGGTTTAAAGTTCCGTTTTGTTTGTTTACGTGGTACAAAAATTGCTTATCTACAAAAAGAAAAAGGTTACCGAAATTGTCAAAAAAAAAGCCTTTGGCATTTCCGATTTGTTTAACATCAGGATTTGGGGGAAACGAAACGTTATCGACTACACCTGTTTCTAAATCTATGGTAACTATTCTGTATTCATCAAAACTTAAACCGTAGGCAGTACCCGTAATAGGGTCTATTTCTAAACCAAAAGTCATTGTGAAGTTATCGCTGTCTAAAGCGGTCAAACCAATATATTCTATAGGTGTCTGCTGTGTAACATCGACTACCATTATTTCTGTTGGTGTAAAATTTTGAATAATGTCATTAACATGGAAATACATTTTATTTGTGCCGTTCCTGATTGTGCCTCCTCCTACGCCGCGATTTTCCAATTCTGAGTCCAAGTCAAATAATTCAATAAAACTCCCGTCGGGGAAATGTTGAAAAACGGCAGCATTAAAAGGCCCTTGCTTATCTAAAGAGTAAATTGAATTGTTAAGAGTATTATAACCTAATATATCAGCAATCGGGGCAAGAGGAAACATTTCAGGAGTCTCTATATAGCTAATATTACCATTTTCAATTACCATATAATTTATTACGGTTCTTCGATGAAAAAACGGTCCGTCCTCGCATTTGAAGGTGGTTTGCGTTAAGGCAATATTGAGCGTTAAGTAATAGAATAAAAAGAACGAAAAGCCTCTTATTGCGGCGTTTTTTGTAGGAGCGGGCATGTAATACGGGTTTAATTTCTGTAAGGTCAGGAGTAACAGTAGTAAACAGCATTTCACACTACAACATGCATTAAACAGATGAGTTAAGCAAAATGGTTCGATATTTAAACGGAAAAATAACCGGATTAGTTAGCCGCAGATAATATTTAACGGAAACCTCACTCCTCCACATAAACCCGCGTCACCCGCTCCGACACATTCGTAAAAACTTCATAAACAATCGTGCCCAACGCCGCTGCCAGTTCCGCTGCCGTCGGGTCTGCGCCGAAGATAATCACCTCGTCGCCCGCTTGTGCCTGCGGGATGTGCGTCACGTCAATCATGCACATATCCATGCAGACATTACCGATAATCGGGGCGCGTTTGCCGTGCAGACCGACGCTGAAATTGCCTTGACCCGCCGCCCGCAGCAGCCCGTCCGCGTAGCCGATGCCGATGGTTGCCGTGCGGGTCGGTGCGCTGACTTTGCCCGCCCTGCCGTAGCCGACCGTGTCGCCGGGTTGCAGATTTTTGGTTTGTGAAATGACGGCTTTGAGCGTGTTGACCACGCGTAGTTGCTTGGCGACCGCCGCGTTGCCGTCCGTGCCGTAGATGCCGATGCCGAGGCGCACCATGTCAAAATGATAGGCGGGAAAACGACTGATGCCGCTCGAATTGAGCACGTGCCGAAAGGGGCGATAGCCCAATGCCGCCGTCAAAATATCGTAGCTTTTTTGAAAATGCGTCACCTGTATTACCGAAAAATCATCGTGCGCGGAACTCTCGCTGCCGGCCAAATGCGAAAAGGCGGAAAGCACTTTTATCCGCTCCGAATTTTGCAATATTCTCAAAGCGGCCGGCAATTCATCTTCCGCGAAGCCGAGACGGTTCATACCCGTTTCGAGTTTCAGGTGAATGCCCGTTTGCTGTTCCGTGCTTTGTAAAAAACCGTCCAATTCACGCAGTTGCGCGAGGTTGTAGATTTCGGGTTCGAGTTTGTATTCGAGTAGTTGCGGAAAGGTCGCCGGCTCCGGGTTGAGGACTAAAATCGGAATTTTAATGCCGCCTTTGCGCAGTTCGACACCCTCGTCCGCATAGGCGACGCCGAAATAATCGACCCGTTGGTATTCCAACAGTTTGGCGGTTTCCAAGCTGCCGCTGCCATAGGCCGAGGCCTTGACCATGACGAGCAGTTTGGTTTTCGGTTGCAGGTAAGAGCGGTAAACGCGGAGGTTGTGCAGCAACGCGTTGAGGTTAACTTCGAGGACGGTGTTGTGCGATTTTTGCTCCAGTCGCCGCGCGATTTTTTCGAAAGTAAAAGGTCGTGCGCCTTTGAGCAAAACGGCCTGTCCGGCAAAGTCTGCGGGGCGCATTTCGGTCAAAAAATCGGCGGTGTTCGGGTAAAATTTTCCGGTTGTTTTTTCGGGTAAATAATCCGCTGAAATGCCGATTGCCTCGCCGATGCCGATGAGTTTTTCAACCTTGTATTTTTTCAATAAAACCGCTAATTCTTTATACAAGGTCTTGCCCGCAACGCCGCTTTGCAAAATGTCGGAAAGTATCACCGTGCGCGGCAAATCTTTGCTTTGTTGCTCCAAAAAACGCAGGGCAATGCGCAGCGAAGTGAAGTCGGAATTATAAGCGTCATTGACCAAAAGCGAACCGCCGCTGCCTTTTTTCAATTCCAAACGCATCGGCAGCGGTTCGGGCTTTTGCAGTCGTTGCGTAATGACCTTTTTGTCAATGTCCAAATGCAGTAAAGTCAGCCAACAAGTCATCGCATTTTCAATCATCGCATCGTTGGCGTCGGTCAGGGTGATTTCGGTTTTTTCGCCTTTAAATTTTCCCAAAAGGCGCAGCTCGTTTTCCTTTTTGCGCTGCATATAAATGTTTAAATCGGAATAACGTGCCTTACCCCAAGTCAAAAATTTAGCGGGATGATTTCCGTACATTTCCGCGTTGTGAAAAGAACAAATTACCGTTTCCGCATCGGCAAAAAGGAGCATTTTCTCTTTTGCTTTTTCTTCCCAATCCGTAAAACCCTCGTCGTGTGCCGCCCCGATATTCGTCAAAATACCGATAGTCGGTTGAATAACCGCCGCCAACTTTTCCATCTCGCCCGGCTGCGAGATGCCCGCTTCAAAAATCGCCAAATTATCCTCTGCCGTCATTTCCAAAACCGACAGCGGCACCCCGATTTGTGAGTTATAACTTTTCGGACTGCGCACGATGCGGTAGTCTTCGCGCAGCAATTGAAACAGCCATTCTTTGACCACCGTCTTCCCGTTGCTGCCTGTGATACCGATGACGGGATAGTTGAATTTTGCCCGATGCGCCGCCGCAATTTGTTGTAAAGCCAAGATTGTATTTTCGACTAAAATGCAGTTTAGTTTCGGTACTTTTTGTGCATTCGTCGCGTCCGAAATCAGCGCGTACCGAACGCCCGCCGCCGCGACTTCCGCGAGATAATCGTGTCCGTCGTACTGCGCGCCGGGCAGGGCAATGAAAATGCTTTCTTTCGGGAAAATAATTTGCCGGCTGTCGGTCAGGACATGACGCAGGGTTGCAGGCGGGAGAGGGGAGGAGAGGGTTTCTCCGCAGGTAATTTTTAATATGTTTTTTAGTGTGAAATTCATTTTTGTTGATAACAGATATGTGCAGTAACGCCGACCTT
>JAHDCG010000131.1:0-7877 GCA_020629965.1 Saprospiraceae bacterium
GAGGCAGGCGGGAGTGACTCGGACACCGTGTAAAAATTAAAATTCGTCTTTGCAAAAGACGCGTTTTCCCGCGTCTGTACCAAGCCCCCGCCGCAGTCTAAAATCTAAAATCTAAATTAAACATGAGCAAAACCACCGCCGCCAAAATAAAAAAAGAAACCTTACGCGAAGCCTTTCGCCTGTTGTGTACCGAAAAGGCAATGGTCGAACTGTACGAGAAAAATTTTAAGCAGGTCTCGAAATATGTACACGCGACGGCGCGGGGGCACGAGGTCATTCAGATAGCGGCGGCGCTGCAACTTTTGCCGCAGGATTACGCCTTTCCGTATTACCGCGACGATGCGATGCTGCTCGGTATCGGCATGTCGCCTTATGATTTGATGTTGCAGCTTTTAGCGAAAAAAGACGACCCTTTCAGCGGCGGGCGGACGTACTACGCGCATCCGAGTCTGCGCGATGATGACAAGCCCAAAATACCGCACCAATCGAGTGCGACGGGGATGCAGGCGATACCGGCGACGGGCGCGGCGATGGGTTTGCAGTATAAAGAGCAGGTCGGTATTGCCGACGATAACGGCAAGGATGCGCCAATCGTTTTGTGTTCGCTCGGCGATGCTTGCGTGACCGAGGGCGAGGTGGCGGAGGCTTTTCAAATGGCGGCTTTGCGGCAGTTGCCGATACTGTACGTAGTGCAGGACAACGAGTGGGACATCAGCGCGAGTGCCGACGAAATACGGGCGCAGGATGCTTACGAATACGCGGCGGGTTTCAAGGGTTTGGAAGCGGTGACGATTGACGGTACGGACTTTTTGGAATGTTATACGACTTTACAGCGCATCGTGAAGATTATTCGGAAAGAGCGCAGACCTTTCTTGGTGCATGCGAAGGTTCCGCTGCTGAATCATCATACTTCGGGGGTGCGGATGGAGTGGTATCGGGATGATTTGGAAGAGTCGAAACTGCGAGACCCGTATCCGATTTTGCGCGGGCAGTTGCGCGAGGCGGGCTTTTCGGAACGGGTGTTAAACAAGATAGAAAAAGAGGCGGAAACGGAAGTAGCGGCGGCACTCGAACGTGCGCTGCAAGCGGAAGACCCGACGCCGGCGGATTTATATGACCACGAATTTGCGCCGACGGAGGTGACTTTGGAAGTCGGAAATAAGAGGCCCGAGGGCGGCGCGAAAACGGTCATGGTCGATGCGGCTTTGAACGCCGTAAAAGAAATAATGCAGGAAGACAAACGCGCGCTGCTGTACGGACAGGACGTTGGTGCGCGCCTCGGCGGAGTGTTCAGAGAGGCGGCGACTTTGGCGCAAAAATTCGGCGACGAGCGCGTTTTTAACACGCCGATACAGGAGGCGTTTATCATCGGCAGCACGGTCGGCATGTCGGCCGTGGGGCTGAAACCGATTGTCGAAGTGCAGTTTGCCGATTACATTTTTCCGGGCATCAATCAGTTGTTTACGGAGGTGAGTCGGTCCTGTTATTTGAGCAACGGTAAGTGGCCGGTGAGTATGGTGCTGCGGGTGCCGATTGGGGCTTACGGCAGCGGCGGACCTTATCATTCGTCTTCGGTGGAGACGATTGTGGCGAATATTAAAGGGCTGAAAATCGCTTATCCGTGTCACGGTACGGACATGAAAGGGCTGATGAAAGCGGCTTATTCAGACCCGAATCCGGTGGTGATTTTTGAACATAAAGGTTTGTATTGGTCAAAAATGCCGGGCACCGCCGAGGCAAAATCCGTGGAACCGGCGGCGGATTACGTGCTGCCGTTGGGCAAGGCAAATTTGGTCATTGAGTCGGATGCGGAACGCGCGAAAAAAGGCGAAGCGGTGACGGTGGTGACTTACGGGATGGGTGTGCATTGGGCGTACAATGCGGCGCAAAACTATCCGGGGCAGGTGGAAATCGTGGATTTGCGGACCTTGGTGCCGTTGGATGAGGAAATGATTTTTGCCTCGGTGAGAAAAAATTCCCGCTGTTTGGTGCTGACTGAGGACTGTGTGGGTAATTCGTTTGCGCGTAACTTAGGCGGCTTGATTTCAGAAAAATGCTTCCGGGCTTTGGATGCGCCGGTGATGGTGATGGGTTCGGAAAATCTACCGGCGATACCTTTGAACTCGGTTTTGGAGGCGGCGATGTTGCCTTCGGCGGAGAAGGTGGGGGAGAAGATTGCGGAGTTGTTGGGGTATTAGACAGGACTTGAGGATTTTTACGCTGATTTTTATGATTCTTTTTGATTTGCGCTGAATGGGTTCAGATATATTTTCGCTAATTCATCTGCTAATATTTCTTTATAATCTGTTGTCTTTGGGAGCGGTTTGACCGAACCCCAAAGAGATTGTACGAGTGGACTTATCTTAGTTTTTTTGTTATTTGTCTCTTTGTGAGCGTTAGATTTTAGACGTTTTTCCATTTTATTTGAAAGACTTTTTCATTTGATTTTGCGTATTTTTTTGGCAACTTAGGTGTACGGATCACAGCGCATAGTTTTCTTTCAGTAGTAAGTATATTTTCTCCTAAACACAGATTTGCCTTGCTTTTTTTCTGTACCGTTGGGTTTAACCGATTTTCTTCTTGCAACTTCCTTTAGGAGCAGCCCTTTTTCATTGTAAGAAAAATGTGAAACGGAGTATATCTCGTCTTGACCAACAATGCAACCGTTTCTTGATTTTCCAAAGTATTCCACAATATTTGACACTTCTCCCGCTCGTTCACAGTCTTACCACCCCGCTCCCTCTAACCTCTGTAAACTTTATGCGAATACCGCAGCCGGTCTCTAACCGCTATGACGGAAACAGCGGCAAAGAAAAAAAGGCTGACCGCAAATATTTATTTTGGCAGAAGGATAACCCCTTTACTTGGCGGCTGACACCCAACAGCGGATTTTATGAGAAGAAAATTAACGAAAAAAACAGAATAAATAATTCATAAATTTCAGACCAAACCGCTGCCTTCCCGAAAATAATCCTAAATTAGGACCTCGAAAATAAAAATAGTCGTGCTTTTGAACAAAAACCGACCCATCCAATTCTACCGCAAAATAAATAACGAAGCACGAACCGACCGTCAACCAACCACCGTCAACCGTCCTTATGAAAAAAGAAGAAAACAAACCCGCCGGCAAAAAAGGCTTCTCGCGCCGTAACTTCCTGCGCGGCACCGGACTCACCGCCGCCGGCATGGTCGTCGGCACTAAAGGCTTTGCCGGCGAATTTGCGCCCGCCGCCGCTCCCGTGTACGGCCCCGACGAGGTGCCCGTCACCCTTTCCGTCAACGACGGCAGCTACCAAACCCTCGCGCGCCCCGACGAAGTCCTCGTCGATACCCTGCGCGAACGACTCGACCTCACCGGCACCAAATTGGTCTGCGGTCGCGGTGCCTGCTCCGCCTGCACGGTCATGGTGGACGACAAGCCCGTTTGCTCCTGTCTGACGCTCACTATGGAAGTCCAAGACAAAAAAATCACCACCATCGAAGGTGTCGCCGACGGTGACGAACTGCACCCGATACAGCAGGCTTTCATCGACGAAGATGCCTCCATGTGCGGCTTCTGCACTCCGGGCATGATTATGTCCTGCAAGTCACTGCTCGACCGCAATTCCAATCCGTCTTTGGATGAAGTCAAAAAAGCCGTCCGCGGAAATCTCTGCCGCTGCGGCACATACCCGCATGTGTTTAAGGCAACGCTGAAGGCGGCGGAGCGGATGGGGTAAGAGAGACTTTAGACGTTAGAATTGAGACTTTGGACGTTAGATATTAGACGTTAGACTCTACTTAAACTTGTTCCGCTTTTTGCATTTTTTGAAAAGGCAAATATAGAACCTGAAAGCCCTCGGGCAACCGACGATATACAACCGACCATACACTTTACAGAAACAAAAAGCGAAAGCCCGCCGGACAACCGGCAACGGGCAACCGACAACCAATACCGCGTCCACCAACCATCAATTACCAACCAACAACCAGCAGTATGCGTAAAGAAAAATTTCCCATAGGTATTCCCGGCGTAAATTTGCGCGAAATCGAACGTGAAGTACCCGTCACCGAGCCGCCGGCGTGGCCGATAAACGACAAGCTCAAGCACGTCGGTAAAAGCGTGAAGCGCACCGATGCGATATTGAAAGTGACGGGCAAAGCCAAATATACGGCGGACATCAATCTGCCCGGTATGTTGCAGGGGCGTATGTTGCGCAGTCCGCACCCGAGCGCGAAAATATTGTCGATTGACACCTCGGCGGCAGAGGCCTTTCCGGGAGTGAAAGCGGTTTACGTCTTGCGCAGTAATATGAGCGGTGCCGAGCCGAAGGGCGGAGAAGACAACGGCTACCCCGAAATTAAATACGCGGGACAAGCCATTGCCGGCGTAGCCGCAAAAGACGGACAGACGGCGGAAGAGGCTTTGAAACTCATCAAAGTCGAATATCAGACCATGCCTTTTGTCGTCGATATGGACGAGGCGCGCGAGCCGGGCGCACCCTTGGTTTTCGAGCAGCAGGTCGAGCAGGAAGAAACCGGCGGCGGGGGGGGCGGAGCCAAAGGATTGGAGCAGCAGGGCAACGTCCGCGGTCCGAGTACCAAAAGTTTTTTCGGCGGCCCGCGCGGTGATGTCGAGCAGGGTATGGCGGAGGCCGATGTGATTGTCGAAGGCATTTTTCGCACACAGGTACAGACGCACAGTGCACTCGAAACGCACGGCATCGTCGCCGATTGGAAACCCGATATGCTGACTGTTTACGCCTCCACGCAATCGACCAAAGGGGTGCGCAGCGAGATGGCGTCGATTTTTGATTTGCCGGAAAGTAAAGTCCGCGTGATTTGTGAGTACATGGGCGGCGGTTTCGGAGCCAAATACGGTGCGGGAAATTTCGGTGTCACGGCGGTTAATCTATCCAAAATATCCGGTCAGCCCGTCAAACTGATGCTCGACCGCAAAGCCGAACACCTCGCCGTGGGCAACCGGCCCAACTCTTGGCAGGAACTCAAAATCGGCGCGAAAAAAGACGGTACGCTCACCGCCATCAAGCAGGAAAGCTACGGCACCGCCGGCATCGGTCTCGGTGCGGGCGTCGGGCGCGTGGCGCAGGCGGTGTACGAGTGCCCCAACTTTTTGACCGAACAATACGACGTCTTCACCAACGCCGGACCGGGCGCCGCCTTCCGCGCACCCGGCAATCCGCAGGGCGCATTTGCCTTGGAGCAACTCATTGACGAATTAGCCGAAAAACTGGGCACGGATGCACTCGAATTGCGCGACAAAATCGACAACAGCGTCGTGCGTAAAGAAGAACGTCGCCTCGCGGCAAAAGCCATAAATTGGTCGCGCCGCAAAAAGCCCGGCAGCGATACGGGCGTCATCAAGCGCGGCATCGGCGTCGCGCAGAGCACCTGGCCGCGTCTCATCGACATCGACTCGACCGCCGAGGTGCGCATGTACCGCGACGGCACGGTAGAAATCCGCAGCGGGGTCATGGACATCGGAACGGGAACGCGCACCATTTTATCGCAAATCGTCGCCGAAGAATTGGGCTTGGAACCTGAGCAAATCAGCGTGAAAATCGGGGACACCTTATTCCCCAACGGTCCCGCATCGGGCGGCTCGAAGGTGTCGGGGAGTATCACGCCCGCTGCGCGCAATGCCGCTTACAAAGCGAAGCAGGAAATTCTCAAGCAGGCGGCACCGAAAATGGAGGAAAAAGCCGCAGATTTGGAATTGAAAGACGGGATGATTGTCTCGAAAACGAGCGGTAAAACCATGTCTTTTAAAGACGCGCTGAAGCAAATGCGTACCTCACAAATCATGACCTCGGCGAGCCGCGAAGACGATTACGGCGGCTTCATGGTCGGCACTTTCATTTCGCACGGCGACCTCGGCAGCGTACAAATGGCGGAGGTATCGGTCAACACGGAAACGGGCTTTGTCAAGGTCGAAAAGATAGTCGCGGCGCACAGTTGCGGTCGTCCGCTCAACCCGATGCAAATCCAAAGTCAGGTCAACGGCGGTGTCATTCAAGGCATTTCTTATGCCCTCTACGAAGACCGCGTCATGGACAAAAACACGGGGCACATGCTCAACGCCAATCTCGACCAGTATAAGATTGCGTTCAGCATGGAAATTCCCGACATCGAAGTCATCAACATCGAAGAATACACGGCGCGCAGCAGCACGGACGCTTTCGGTATCGCCGAGCCGGCAAATATCGCGACCGCCGCCGCCGTTGCCAATGCGATTTATAATGCGATAGGGGTGCGGCTGTATGAACTGCCGATGACGCCGGATAAGGTGCTGAAGGCGTTGAATTTGGTTTAATTATGATTTACGATTTACGATTTACGATTTGCGAATTACGACTGCTTTGAGGTAGTGAATGACAGACCTTGATTTTCTGTTTTTTAGAGGTTGAGGGTTGAGAGGTTGGGGAGTTGTGGGTATCCGCTGCTGTCCGGAACCTGCACTTTGTAGAGGCGCGGCACTGCCACGTCTTGCCATGAAAAGACAGTACTGTCAGGCAAAATAAAAAATCATGCTCAAAACGAAAACCCCTCGTAAATCGTAATTCGTAAATCGTACATCGCAAAAACCGACTGCAAAAATAATAAAACAATGAAAAAATTCACTTGGGTACAGCCCGACAACATCGACGAGGCGCAGCGACAAATTAACGCTGTCACCGCTACCATTGCCACCGGCAAAACCATACAGGGCGCGGCGGTCATCAAGGCGGGCGGCGTCGATTTATTGGATTTGATGAAAGAAAATATCATTGCGCCCGCTAAAATCGTGAGTATCAATGCGTTGCCGGGGTTGGGTAAAATCGGTTTTGATGAGAAATCGGGTTTGCGCATCGGGGCTTTGGTAAAGTTGAGTGATTTGGAGGAAAATGCGGAAATCAAAAAGCATTACGCGGCTTTGCACGAGTCCGTATCGCACGCCGCTACGCCGCAAATTCGCAATATGGCGACGCTCGGCGGTAACTTGGCGCAGCGTCCGCGCTGTTGGTATTTTCGCTCGGAAGACCATAAATGTCTGAAAAAGGGCGGTACAAAATGTTTTGCGCAGGAGGGGCAAAATCAAATTCACGGCATTTTTAATACCGAAATTTGTCCTTGCGTACACAGCAGTTCCGTTTCCACGGCTTTGGTAGCTTTCGGGGCGCAGGTCGAAATTACGGGCGCGAAAGGCAAACTGCGCAACGTACCTTTAGCCGAATTTTTCGTCTCGCCGCAGGTCGATGTCACGCGGGAAAATATTTTGGAACGCGGCGAAATTATCACGGCATTGACCGTCCCCGCACCTCCGAAAGGACAAAAATCTTGGTACATCAAACAAGCCGCAAAAGAAAGCTACGATTGGGCTTTGGCGGATGCGGCAGTAGTCGCGCAAATGTCCGGCGACACGATAAAGGATGTCAAAATCGTCTTGGGTGCAGCCGCGCCGACACCTTACCGCGCGACGGCGGCAGAGCAATTATTACGCGGGCAAAAAGTGAGTGAAAAACTTGCCGTGCAGGTCGGCACGGCAGCCGTAGAAGGTGCGACGCCTTTGGCACACAATGCGTATAAAGTGCCGATGTTTAAGGCGATAGTGAAGGAATGTGTGTTGAATTTGGTGTGAAATTTTGTTGAAATATTAAATCCCCGCGTGACCGATCGGCTCTCAAAGTTCGTAGGTGCAGTAATGCGATTCTTCTACAAAAATCAGATGTTTCTATATCCAAAATCAACAAGGATGTGAGTGTCTTGAAAACGAGTAAATCGCAGGCGGGAGTCTAACATCTAACATCTAACGTCTAAAATCCTCTGTCTAAAAACAACAATAATGGAAAATAAGCAAAAAAATCATTGCAAATCTCTCCGCGCCAAAAACGCCTACG
>JAHDCG010000131.1:7977-16565 GCA_020629965.1 Saprospiraceae bacterium
ATGGAAAATAAGCAAAAAAATCATTGCAAATCTCTCCGCGCCAAAAACGCCTACGGCACTACGGAAGGCGGCGACTCTCCCTTTCTGCCCGTCGATGCAGGTACGACGACTTATTGGTGTTTGAAAACTTGCAGCCCCGTCGGACCGGACAATCAGCCGGCTTATACGGCGAATTGCGGGGCGCATCGACCTTGCTTTCAGAGTATGGTGCGGGAGGAGGATTTGGCGTAGCGTTACAGCGGCAAAGAAGAAATATTCTGAATTTAACCCTTCCGCCCCGACGTGTTGAGACCTTCGACTTTATGAAAGATTAATCGCTTTGGCTTTTCTCTTTTTAATCTTTTTTTATAACGAGGATAAGGAGGCTTTTTTGTTGAGAAGTTGAAGGATTGAATTACTTTTCATTCGGAGTCGGTAATAAGTAACACAGTTCCTCGGAAGAGAAATTTTCATCTGATTTTTTTGAGGGAACTCGTTTTCAGTCAGCTTTGTTACCGTCGTATAACAACTATTCTTCTCATCAAAACCGAATACCGTGAAAAAATCCAAAAAAACCAACCGCAGCGAAAAAGAACTGATTGACTTCTATATCGGCGGCGAAGTGTCTGCGCTGATACACGATTTAAAAAGAAAAAGAGAGCAAAATAAAGACGACCCCGATTGGATTTGGTACTCCGATATTGTCGATGCACAGGGTCATCAGTACCTCGATTTGGTGCAGGAAGGCGGCGGTGTTTTGGGCATTTCTTTGTTGGGTTATACTTACGTTTTAGAAGAATTCGGCTTTCGTTTTCTCAGTCTCAGAGGCACTTCCGCCGGGGCGATAAATACGGTTTTGTTAGCGGCAGCGGGTAAGCCGCACGAGAAGAAGACGATAAAACTGCTCAAAATTTTAGCGACGAAAAACCTTTTTGATTTTGTCGATACGCCCGACCGAATGATGCGTTCTTTGTTTAAAAATATTCTCGGTGAAAAGATTAAAAGGTGGAAACTCATTTATCAGTTGCCGATGGCAATCGACAACGTAATTTCGTTGCGCAATACCAAAGGTTTTAATCCCGGCAACGCTTTTGAAAGTTGGCTGAAGTCGATTTTGGCAGATTTCAAGGTGGAATCCATGCAGAAGCTGCGCGAGAATATGCAACCCGAACTGCCTTTGTTTCATCGTATCGATGAAAAAACGCAGTTATCATTAGAAGGTCAAATCAAGCCCGACTTGGCACTCGTAGCCACCGACCTTACAACTCAAACCAAGTCCGTTTTTCCGCGTATGTCGGATTTATATTTCAAAGACCCCGATGCCGTCAATCCTTCGGCTATCGTCCGTGCGTCGATGAGTATTCCGATTATTTTTGAACCGTATCGCTTGTCTTCTATTCCAAATCACGCCGGGCAAAATGATAAATGGATAGAAAAAGCAAACTGGGACGGACACATTCCCAAAGAAGTATTATTTGTGGACGGTGGCGTAGTTTCCAATTTTCCTTTCGACAGTTTTCATCGTACCGGCAAAGTACCGCGTATGCCGACTTTCGGAGTCAAATTAGGCATTGACCGCACCGCGTTGTTCGAGACAAACGGACTGCTGCCGATGTTGATGCACACCTTCGAGGCTGCGCGGCAAATGAGTGATTTTAATTTTCAACAAAAAAATCGGGAAGAGTATGACCACCTTGTCAAAAATATCGACACGGCGGGGTATAATTGGGTGGATTTTAACATCAGTGAAAAAAAGAAGCGCGAACTGTTTGTCAAAGGCGCGCGTGCCGCTGCGCAGTTTATCACCGGTTTTCATTGGACGACTTATAAGAAACTGCGGGAGCGGCAGATTGCGCAACCGCGAGGGTGAAAATGAAAATCAATCCGCAAAAAAAGGATGCCTTATTTCGGAGTTGCGGTTCGATAACCCGACTCCGTAATTTTACCGCTTCCGCCCAATCGACCGCAGCCGCTTCGCTTTGTATTTCTTCAATTCATTAAAAAAGGCTCTCTGCGGCGAGTTGATTTCTTCATCAGACGCTGCATTCTTATTGGGCAAGTCCAAGGTTTTTTATTATTATAATTTTGCAATTACTGAAAAATCAGCCGGCATTTCTCAATTTTTGTTCTCCGATTATTTTTGACGAATACGTCTCTGTTTTTTCGGATTTTTTATTTTTAGCCCCGCTGAATTTTATTCTGCTGAGTCTCATTTCTACGATTGCTCTTTTAACAAGACTTAACTCGGAAGAGGTGATTTCTTTGTGAGCATGAATCATATCGAGTAGGGAAAGCATAATACTGCTTTCACTTTCTAAATTGCTTTGTACAGATTTTATTTCGGAATTAGCATTGAGTATTCTGTAGGAGATGAATACTGTAAAAGCAATAAACAGCACTGTAGCTAAAATGCTGTATTGTTGAGCAAATTCACTTCCTTGTCTGATAAATGCTAAAAATGCAAAGAATAATAATAAGGCAGTTGAAATAAATGTATATATTGTAGTTAAAAGCAACTTCTTCCGCCTGTTATTGAGCGTTTCTATTTTGCCGGAAACACTCTCGGCTAACTTAATAAGCTCTTCCAACTCATTTACTCGTGCATCCTCTGTATTCGTCATAATTAAAAATTTGCAATTATATTAAAGAAATTCACCATTAATGCTTTTCTGTTTTCTTCCCCTTTCATACCCGTTTCTGCTAAATCTTTGTTCCAAGTCAGACTCTTTTCAAAAGAACATAACGGAACGGAATTACATTTTAGTCTTTGTTCGCCGACGACGCGCAGGGTATTTTGTATGATTTGACTAAATGCACTTGTGCCGTTGGGATGATAGTAATTTTGCGCTCGGTTTAAGGATTCATCATCAAAAAACAAGTCCGCTTTATTGACGACTATCAGCAGCCATTTAGGTTTTCTGCCGAGGGCAAAAGCTTTTTCGATTTCTTTACAAACGAACTTAAAATCTTCAAGTTCTTGCGCCAAGTTAAATTTTCTCAATTTTTCGAGTGTGTCAATTCCTCGTGTTTCAATCATTTGCTGTTTGGATACAGGGTCTCTGACATCGGTGTATCCATAATCAGCAACAAAAATTATTCCTTCGAGTTTGCTGCTCTCTTATTAAACGCTTCATTCAGACCTTGATATCTCTCGTTATTAGTTTGACCGGGAATAACGCGCACTAAACTTGTCCAATTTCCGAGGGTCAAGGCTTTTGCTTCAACGTCTTTTGATGTGAATGGTAACTCCCACGAAAGGTTATTGGTTTCTCCGTAAAGGTACGATGTCATTACGGATTTTCCTACCCCCGGTCTTCCTAATACAACAATATTTGTGTCTCCCTTACTTACATAAACCAAAAAGTGTTTCCACCATTTATTGATTTTATGACGGTGTTCATAAATTTTTACCGGTAATTTTACGAAGGAAGGAACAATATCGCTCCAATTGTCAATAGGCATAGTTTTCAGAGTTAGACTAATGAAATAATGTAAGCACCGAGAATTTGTTAGGTCGGAGTCGAATACTGTAAACAAAACCGACTCAAAAAATCAGCCAAAAGTAATAATGCAATATTAACATAATAACAGAACATACTCAAATTTTTCTGATATTTGGGTGAGATATAGTTCTGTTACATATTGTAATTTAATTATTTTAAAGGTGACATTCCTTGTCCGGTTTGTAATGTACGGATGTTATTAAAACAGAAAGCCGCGCCACCCCCAAAAAGAGCAACGCGGCTTCCCGTCAACCGTCAACTGTCAACCGACAACCAAATCACCGCAAAACCGTCACATCCCCCTTTAGCATCTCCGTCGTCCCGTCCGCATATTCCACCTCCGCAAACCACAAAAATACGCCTTGACCCACCGCCTTGCCGCGATAAGTACCGTCCCAACCGCGTTGAATATCGTTGGGTGTGATGTTGAGGTCAGAGTAAACATTTTCGCCCCAGCGGCTGAAAATATTGAGAGAATTAACGCTCGTCACCGCCGCATCTTTGGCGAAAACCGTCAGTAAATCGTTGCGGCCGTCGCCGTCCGGGCTGAAGACATTCGGGATGAAAACGGGGCTGTCGTTATCGACTTCTATGACTGTTTCCGCCGATTTGGTGCAGCCTTTTTCCGTCGTAATCGTGATGCGGTAAGCCGTGGTGCGCAACGGACTCGCCGTCGGGTCGAGGCAGTCGGTGCAGTCCAAAGTCGTCGAGTTTGTCCACGTAATTTCGCTGAGCGTGTAAGGCGGAATGTTGATTTCGGCGATGATGTCGTGATTGTCGCCGAGCGAAATGACGGTCAGCGGCTCTACGCTCAATTCAAGCGGCGTCGGCTCGACGATAGTGATTTTATCCGCCCATTCGCAGCCGTTGAGGTCTTGAATGAGGAGGTCGTATTCGCCGCCCTCGACCCGCTCGAATACGGGATTTCCGCTGAAAAATGCCCCGTTGTCAATGCTGTACACATACTCCGGACTGCCGCCGGCGACCTCCGTAAAGGTAATTGTCGCTCGGTCGCCTTCGCACAGACCTTCCGCTTTTTCCGCCGTGGCAACGATGCGCTCGGGCTGCCCGACGAGGGCAACGGCAGCGGCAGTACAACCCTGTGCGTCGGTGAGCGTCAGGTTGTACGTGCCGGCAAAAAGTGCCGTGGGATTATCGGTTGTCAAAGTAGGTACGTTCCAATCGTAAGTGAAAGGCGCGGTGCCCTCCAAAGGCGTGACGCGGATACTGCCCGTGTTGGTGTCGGCGCACTCGGCGTCGGTGATTTCTAAAGCCAAGTCGATGGCGGCTTCCGTAATTTGCGCCGTGCCCGAGGGGTTGCCGTCGCAGAGTCCGCCGGCAAAACTGACGCTTTCGAGGGCATAATTACCGATAGCATTGACGGGCAATTGATACGGATTTTCGTTGGTACTGACGGTTTCTTGCAAGACTCCGTCGCGACTGTAAGAAAATTCCCACGGCCCCGCGCCGGTAAATTCTACGGGCAAATAAACGAAAGTTTCCGTCTGATTCGGACACAACTCACCCGCACCCGATAAGAAAGCCGTCGGCGGGGTAGTCGGCACAATTTCCGCGCTGCCCGCCGTCGTGCCGTCGCAGTGGCCCTGCAAATAGCTGACCGTGCCGAGGGTGTAAGTGCCTAATTCATTTACATTAAAAGTAAACGGATTTTCGGTCGCCGTCAGGGTCTCTTGCGTAATGCCGTCGCGCAACCAGGTGAACTCCCACGGCCCGCTGCCGGTAAATTCTACAGTGACGGGAACGCTCGCGTTTTCATCTTCGGGGCAAAAATTACCCGCGCCGGTGAGCGTCGCCGTCGGCAGTTCGGACTCGACGATTTCCGCGCTGCCCTGTGTGATACCGGGGCAGTGTCCGTCGGCAAAACTGACGCTTTCCAATTCATAAATACCCAAGCCGTTGACCTCCAAAACGTAAGGCGTTTCGGTGACGGTGAGCGCGGGTTGCAGCACGCCGTTGTAACGGTAGCTGATTTCCCAAGGGCCGTTTTCGGTAATTTCAAGGGTCAGGCCGACGAGGGTTTCGGTGTCTTCGGCGCAATGGTCGCCCGTGCCGCTGATAGTCGCAACGGGTAAGTCCGACTCGACAATTTCTGCCGCGCCCGAAACCGTGCCCGCGCAGTAGCCGTCCGCGTAGCTGACTGATTCCAAAAGGTAATCACCCAAGCCGTTGACGGGCAGAATGTACGGATTTTGGTCGGTGCTGATGAGCGTTTGTACCGTGCCGTTTTGGCTGTAAGTAAACTCCCAGGGTCCCGCACCGGTAAATTCTACGGTCAGGTCGATGAGCGTATTGGTGTCTTCGTCGCAGTGTGCGCCGCTGCCGCTGATAACTGCCTCGGGCGGCGCGACGGCGGTGACGGTACTCGTCGCGAAAGTCTCATTGCCGCAGGCATCGGTTACGGTCACGGTGTAGTCCTGCGTGCCGCCGCCGAATGCGGGAACGGTGACGGTGGACTGCGTCGTGCCGTCATTCCACAGGTAGCTGTAATCGCCCATGCCGCCCTGCGGGGCAGCGGTGAGGGTAGCGGTTTCGGTGCCGCAGACGGTCGGGTCGGCGGGTTCGATTTGTAAAGGCTCGACGTCGCGCAGCAGCAGTTCTACGGTGCTTTGGCTGCAAGAGCAGGAGGCGGGGACTTCTAAAATCAACGCCTCTTCGCCTTCGATTAAGCCGTCGTCGATAATTTCAATCGGCAGAGAAACGCTCATTTCGCCCGCCGGAATGGTAACGGTCGTCGGAAACGGCAGGTAATCCTGCGCCGGCAACGCGGTACTCAACGGGCTGACAAAAAACTCGATGGTCAGGTCTTCCGACATATCTTCGTCGCTGTCGCGGGAGAAGTTGAACTCGCCGTTTTCGCAGCCTTCGTAAGCGGTATTGGTGCCGGTAAAAGAAGAATTAGCCTCGACGACGGCGGCATCGACGGCATTAAAACTGTTGGCGGCGAGAAAAACGGCGGAGTCGAAAGCGGCATCCTGTACGTCACTAACGACGAGGCGAATGCGGTAGGTCTCGCAGGGCACGACATTCGCGTAAGCGGTCAAAACCGTCGTAAAGCCGTCATACTGAATCGTCTCCGGATGCAGGGGAGCAGAGCCGCAATTATCGCGGTTGGGCACGAAATATTCGGAGTTTTCGAGGTGGTTGACGTTGTTAATAGACACGTTGTCGGAGCTGCCGGGGATGCGGGCGATGTTTTCGGCATTGAATTGAAATTCGCCGTTAATACCCGGCCCGCTGATGAAAAAACCGAAGACGTCGTTGTAAGCCGAGTTGACATATTCGCAGTATTCTTCACTGGCAAAAACGTATTCAAACTCGATGATTTCGGTGGTCGGGGTAAAGAAAAATTCGAGACCGGAGGCGTCTTCTACGTTGCCGGAGGAAAGCTGCGCCAGGTCGGCATCGTACTGACTGCCGGCGAGCGTGGTGCCTTTGCTGTTGCTGTTGTTGGGGCCGAGGGCGTTGGTGACATTGCCGGAGGCGAGAATGACACCCGACTCGATGCCGATGGATTCCATGCCGTTGGTAAACGAGCCGAGACCCGAGCTTTGCCCGATGGCTTCGATGTCGGTCACGTCGAAACAATCGCCGCCGATGAGAATGTCCTGCACGGCTTCTTCGGCGGTGATGAAGTCTTGAATTTCGATGTTGGCGACTGATTTGGCAAGGTTGATTTCCGTCGGCGTACCGTGTTTTTCTACGGAAAAAGTATATTGCAATGGATTGGCGAGTGCCTGCGGATAGGGCAGGGTCAGGCATTCGGAGTCGGCGGTAAAGGTGACGGTTTCGCCGAGAAACCAGTAGGTGTAGTCAGCATTTTTATCAAAACCGCAAATGTGAAATTCGTAAAAATCGCCGTCGGTCGGCAGCGCAATTCTTTCTTGGTCGGCGGAGAGATAGGCGGTAAAGGAAGTCGGGGCTTGTGCGAAAATTTGAGAAATAAAAACAAAAATAAAAATAAATAGTGTGAAGTAGATTTTTTTCATCTTGTTGTTTTTGCATCAGGTTGTTTGCCTGAAAGTAAGCGGACGTTTGTTTGTATTGTGTTTTCTCAAGGTACTGACAATCAGGACACTACATGAGGAAAACACATTGGGGAGTCCTGTATCTCGGAGGCGAAATACAAACTCTAGGGCGTCCTCTTTTCGATGAAAAAAAGTGCAATTTCGGTCAAGCACAGACCTGTCCTCAACGCGGTTTTTTTTATTTTTTCTTGAATATAGTGTGTGTGAAAAAGGTGTTCGGCAAAAAGACGGAAAGACCGATTTTTTGCTGAAAGTGTTGGATTATAACGAAGGTGAGAGAGGAAAAATAATACACGGAAGATGAGCAATTGCGGTAAGCAATCTAACATCTAACGTCTAAAATCTAACGTCTCGAAGCAATGCGGGAAAAACTCAACGCCTGAAGTGTCGTCGAATCTGTTATCAGGATGTGTGTGGATATGAAATTGTTCGAGAGATATTAAGAAAATATTTGATGTTTCTTAATTTTTGGGTAACACTCTGTAACAATTTCCTGCAAATATATCATTTAGAGGGGATATGTGAGGGGATTCCATAAAAAAACTATGTACGAATTACGATACGGCGATTTACGATGTACGAATTACGATGTACGATTTACGATTGCTTGGGGATAGTGAGTTTATCGGGGTTTGGTTTCTATCCCTTGAAGTTTCCTGTCCCGTACTTCTTGAAGAAAAACAGAACATTTTAGCTTACGATGTACGATTTATGAGGAACGGGCGATGTACGAACTACGATGTACGAGGGGCTTTCGTTTTTGGTTGAATTAGACATTTTAATTGATTGTACCGTTTTTTTATAGCAAGACGTCGCAGTGCAACATAGCGATGTACGATTTACGAATTACGATGTACGAGGAGTTTTCGTTTTGAGCATGATTTTCCGTTTTGATTGATTGTACCGTTTTTTTATAGCAAGACGTCGCAGTGCAACATAGCGATGTACGATTTACGAATTACGATGTACGAGGAGTTTTCGTTTTGAGCATGATTTTCCGTTTTGATTGATTGTACCGTTTTTTTATAGCAAGACGTCGCAGTGCAACATAGCGATGTAC